>CALZHS010000028.1 GCA_945787265.1 uncultured Gammaproteobacteria bacterium
GGATCCGGGGTGCAACTCGAAACCAGCTGTCCCATTTTCCGGTGCCACTTTAAACCTGTTGTCCGAAGGAATGGTTAGCCCTCGGCAACAGCAGTACCGCGCCGAAGATCATCAATGCGGCAACTGCGAGCAGTCCGAATAACCTGGAAAACCCACCATTTGCGTGAATCCAGCCGATCAAAGGTACCGCCGAAGCCATTACCGAAAATGTAACCACGTAGCGCAGCGCGTATGCACGGCTGCGCCATTCGCTGCGTGCCATTCGGCCAACCAGCACGTCGTTGATCGGAATCTGACCAAACACCACGAACATGAAGCCGATCGACACCAGCAGCGCAGTCATCCCCTCGAGATGCGTCATCAGATAGAAGAAGATTGCCTGTAACAGTGCCACTGCCGCAAAAACGAGGCGCAGCGAGTGATGATCGACCAGGTAGCCGATAACGAGCTGGGCGAGCGCGGCGAGCGAAAATACCAGGAAAGCATACCAGCCCACCATGGTGGCGGTGCCGGCCAACTCACCCAGGCGCTCGGTAAAGATCCTGGGCAATGCGAAAGTAGTACTCTGAAAGATCAGGCCGCCAATTGCCGTGGTGAAAAAAATAATGGCGAAAATTTTTACCAGGGTCTGACGCGTAATCGCCCGGACCTCCATCTTGCCAGGGGAGCCACTGGTTTCGGCACGATTCGCCGCCTCTCGTCTATCGTTAACGATAAAAATCCAGTACGAGACACCGAGTATTATCGAAACTACTCACGCCGTTCACCGCGATCGGAATCCCGGTTCGCGTGCGCCCATGCACCACCATGGCGAGTCCGACCGGGTGATAAATAGCCGCGAATATTCCGATCAGGGTCAGGCCCAGCGCGATCTGTAACGGAGTATCGGCGATACCGGTCAGTATCGAGCTAATACCGATACCGATGAAAAAAATCACCATCATTCCTTCCCGACTCCACTTGTCGGCGATCCACCCGGCCAGCACGGCACATACGCCGAAAGCGATAAAACCAGGCGTCGCATAGGGAACCAGAGACGCATAACTCATACCCCACTCGTCGGTAAGGCGCAGTGCAGCGACCGATGCAAAAACCAGCATGAACAAGTGGTCGAGGAAATGTCCCAGGTTGAGATAGAGGAACTTGACCTGACTGCGCTGCATCGATGACCCGGCGTAATTGACGAGCCTCGCATTGTGATAAAAAATGGGCCCCAGTACAAAGCTTATTAATCCAGGCCATGTCGCTAGTACCAAAACTCAGACGCATCGCGCTCAATCAGCAGGGCCTGTTGAGAGCCGACGCGTTCGGCCGCGGCAAACGGGCCACGCTGCGCGCTATCGAACGGCTGGGTTACGTGCAAATCGACACGATTTCGGTTGTCGAACGCGCCCACCACCACGTACTGTGGTCCCGGGTCGGTAACTACAGGCCCGGGTTCCTCGATCAACTGGTGCGCGAACGCAAGGTATTCGAGTACTGGTTTCATGCGGCGGCATGGTTGCCAATGACCGATTACCGGTTCGCGCTGCCGCGCATGGCTCAAATCAATGGCGAACGAGGCTGGTTTAAAAGCAGCGATCAAAAACTCAGGCGCGAGATCCTGGCACGGATTGCATCGGAAGGCCCGCTGCGCGCCCGTGATTTTGAAGACGTCCCGCAAGGTAACACCGGGTGGTGGGACTGGAAGCCCGCCAAGCAGGCGCTGGAGCAACTATTCATGCAGGGCGAGCTCATGGTTAGCGCGCGCGAGGGTTTTCAAAAAGTCTACGACCTGCCGGAACGCGTTCTCCCCGACTGGGTGGATACGCGCATGCCCGACCTGGATGAATATGCCGACTACCTGGTCGAAACCACGTTGCGCGCACATGGATTTGCGACCCTGGTCTCAATGACTTACCTGCGCAAGGGGCAGAAATTGCGCGATGCTGTCAAACAGCAGCTGTTGCAGCGTATCGAGGCCGGTTCACTGACCAGGGTAAACCTCAACAACAGCACCGTTTACATCGACCCGGAACTGCTGGAATCACGCGCCCCGCGCAGTCCTGCCCAGGTACGCATATTATCTCCCTTCGATAACACGGTTATTCAGCGCCAGCGCAGCCGCGACCTGTTCGCCTTCGATTACCAGATCGAATGTTACGTACCGAAGACCCTGCGACAGTACGGTTATTTTTGTTTACCGATTATGTATCGCGACCGACTCGTGGGCCGGGTCGATTGCAAGGCACATCGCACCATGAATAAACTCGAGATAAAGTCGTTACATATAGAACACCGCGTCGACGAGGATTTCGACGCCCTGCTCGACCAGGCCCTGCGTTCAGTCGCGACATTTAATCGCTGTGACCAGATTCATGTTCAGCCTGAGGTTTCCAGTGATTATCCGGGCTTATAAAATCCATCGATTCTCAAACTCAATCCGTAAATTCATACTAAGCTTGCAGACTAACAGTAACTATTAGAGCAGGCCGGGCATTCACCTGCAAAAACTGACTCAACAAAGCGGAACTACTATGGGAACAGAATTCTTTTCAGCATCAATGATCAATTTACTGATCAATTTGTGTTACACGATTGTCGCGCTGATCGTTGGTGTCTATAGCCTGCTCTGGATCGACAAGCGGCTCCTGAAAAACATCGATTTTGAAGGAGAGTTAAAAAAGGGCAATTTAGCTGTGGCGATATTTGCGTCAACCATCCTCATCTTTGTCGCAATCATCATCGCTTTCGGATTTCGCGGCTAGGGACGCTTGACGTGAGCAGGAACAAGGATCCACTGATCCTGCATCCCTATTTCCCCTTTGCCCTGCTCCTGTTTCTGGTGGTGCTCGGTCTGATTCATGAACAGCTTCAGCAGGCAATACCTGCCCTGGAAATAACGACGCCTGTCCGGGCCGAACTTGATCAAAAAATCGAGGATTCGGCAACTGCGCTCGAGCAACAGGATCTTTCACTGGTAACCGAGCGCTACAGCATTGATATTTTGCCCCTGTCGATAAGCCGGGGTGATGCGGAAATGAGCAAGATGTTAAGAGACAGGGATCAGTATAACTACCCGATTGTTTACTGGTATCCAAGCGACGACGAGAGGCTGGAATACACGATGTCTGCTTCGGGTGTCGACGGCAAACAAAAGCTTGTTAATGTTTATCTCGAAGGCTACGAACCTTTCCCCGTGGACAACGTGATGATACCGCTGCTGGTATTATCCCAGCGTAAAAGTTACCAGCTTGATTCCGTCCATTATTTTGGCAGGCAGGATGTCTGGCAGTCCAGCCGACAGGCTTATTTGTATTCGCGTGGTGACTGTGAAGATCACGCACTGATCCTGGCAGACTGGCTGATTGCGATGGGAGAGGATGCCCGTGTCGTGGTCGGTAGCTGGAACGGAGAAGGACATGCCTGGGTGACATTGTTCAAAGACGGCCAGGAATACCTTCTCGAGGCCACCAAGAAATCAGGGCTCGGTCGAAACAAGCCTTATCCGCTGGCAAAACTGCACACGGGTTACGTGCCCGAGTACATGTTTAACGACCGTTACTTCTGGGTGAATACCGGTACAAAATACACGCCTCGATTTGCTGAAATCGCCTGGGAAAAACGTAGCCGCTTCAACTATCTCGACTAGGCACGCGCGGCACATTATCGTGATCGGTCAATTCCTGTCATTCCAGCGAAAGCCGGAATCCATTATCGAGCGACTACCGGAATCAACCGGGCGAAATCCGGGCGTTACTCTCGCGGATTTGTAATGGATGCCGGCTCAAAGGCCGGCATTACCTGCTTTGGATCGGCCACAAGTGGTCGATTAGTGCGGAATCTAGGTAAAAGTTAACTATCGCTTTAATTGTGAACCGGTCCTTAAGCAAGCTCTTTATCGACCGACGCACCTGCCTGTTTCAGGTCCCGGACTCGTTTAGTTAAAGCCCGGGTTTTCAATTTTAAGTGCCGGTTCTCTTGCTCCAGCTTCTTTATCAGATCTCGTTGTTTGGATGTAAGCGAGTCAAGGCTTCGCACACGCTCATTCGTCACTATTTCCGCATCGCCCACTGATGCCGAGAGTTTGGATTGCAACTCCCTGACATGATTAATAGCGCCTCGTAGTTTATTACGCACATACGAAGCCAGGCTGCGGTCATTCGCAAGGCGGTTTAACTGTTTGATTATCTCATCACTTCTGTCGTTCATCTCTCCCCCGAAAGAGACGAAACATGATTCGAGACAACTGCGCATCACTCAAATTGGTTAAATGCTTTGAGTCAGGGGGTAATTGTTAAATATTTACCTTATGCCAGCTGCCGGGGAAATAGAGGTGACGGTTAACATAATCTCGAGATCATCGCTTCGAGCCAGGGTAACTCTCACCATAATTCGAAACTAAAATTTCCAGCTGTAATAAAGTTCGGCTCGTGATGCATCAAACGATTCACCGGTGTCGCTGTCTTCAATATCCAGGGAGGTGTAACTAAGCCCCCAACCGGCATAGTCACCGTCCCCTATATTCTCGATATACACAACCGGGCCATTTGACGCATCGTATTCGATCGTGGAATCATCTTCGACCTTCGCCCCTTGATGAAAAACAACACCAATACCGTACAGAAACGGGTTCGCTCGATGCTGATAAGCCAATTGAAAATAGGTATCTGTTAATGACACATTGCCTTCTGCTCTGCCATATTGAAGACCGAGCGCTGCACGATAGCCGCCACCCTGTTGAAAAACTGTCTCATAACCGAGGCGCAATTGACCGCTAGCACCCGCGGGATCGTAAGAACCATCTTCATATTCCAGTTTGTCTCCCCCGTAAGAGTAACCAAGACTCAGCAGGAAGTTACTTTCCACACCAAACAGGGAAAAAGTGGATGGCTTTTTCTTCACCTGGCTTTCTGGCTCTAGCTCCGGCTTCACCTCTGGAACGGGGGCAACCTCGCGCGGCGTTTCGGGCTCAGGCTTTAATACTGGCTTGGGCGGTGTAATTTTGGGCACTACATAATCGGGAAGTTTAAGCACAACGCCGACGGCCATGTTATTTGCGCCATTGGCGAACACAGAGGGATTCAGCTTGATGATATCCTGCCTTAACCTTGCCTGCTTACCGGCATCCCCCGGGTAAATGGCGCGACCGATCGCGTACAGTGTATCGCCCCGCTTCACTTTCCATTCAGTGCTGCTGATTTTTGCACCTTGCTGAATGTCAGTACCTGAAGGGGCAGAAGTTGACTTACCTGGTTTAGCGGCATCTTTGACTGCTTTCTGAACCGGAGCAGTCTGCTGCGCATCATCGGCTGGTGGAGGGGGAGCAGGATCGATTATCTTGCAGTTCGGCAAATTACACTGCCGTATGCAGATACGTGCATCGGCCATTGAGATGGTGCCGTCGGCGTCGGCGTCGCGGGGATCGGTGGGCCCACTCGCCGGTTTACTGCGCGCGATTACGATCAACCTGAGGTCCCCGCGATCCACGTCACCGTCTGTATCGACGTCACAAACGGCAGCATTTGCAAGGCTGGAAAAACCCGTAGACAGACAGGCCAAAAACATGGCAACAATGCTACTGCGTGTAAATGGTTTTTGAAGCAATTTCATTTTTATCCTTGTAGCGCGTAACTTACCTCTATTCGCAGGATAACTACAAACAAAAATTGATATAAGCCAAATTATCGGTTCCACTCACAGTCGGTCCTGGAACAGCCAATGGTTTAAATCGACACGATCACCCGCACCGCGTCGAGCCTCAGCCGGGCATGCGCAAGCGCGGCTTCAAAGTGCTCGAGTTGATTCTGAAAGAATTCGATCTCGTCGTTACGCACCCCGGGATTGACCTTTTGCAAGACTTGCAGTCGCTCAACCTCGTGCCCGAGTAAATCCCGTCCACTGGTTCTAGCCTGGTTAATTAAGGCGGGTACCCGGGTATCTGCGATCAATTCGGCCATCTCCAGCATACGAGCCAGCTCGGTTTGCCGGGCTTTGACAATCTTGATCGCGGTATCCCTGTCGACACGCTGTGACTGCTGCAAACTCGATTCCAGTCCGATGCTTTCGGAATGCTCTTCCCCGGATTCGTCGATCACAACCCGGATGCTTGAATTGGGAAAGTAGCGCTCGTTATGGCGGCCGGAATCATCGCTGAATTCCATCAGGAAATGGCATTCGGCCAGCAGCGTGCCGGCTTTAACCCCGGTGTAATTGAGTGCTATTAGCGCTGTGTTACCGAATTCACTACTCAGGATCATATCCATCGAATTGCGCACGAACGGATGTTCCCAGGTCAGGTAATGTAAATCTTCGTTGGCGAGTGCGGCGCTGCGATCGTAGGTCACCGTCATGCCATCTTCCGGCAGGCCCGGCATCTGGGTCAGCATATTATCCCCGGGGGTTATGACCCATCGATCCTGGCCGCGAATCTCGCTGTTGACCCCGTAACAATCGTAGATACGCTCCATGTAGTTGAACAGGTCGAAGTCCAGTTCACGTTGCATCGCTTCCTCGATCAGCGATTCGGCAAGCTGGGGCCTGCAGGAATTGATCTCCAGCAAACGATCCCGCCCCTGCTGCAGCTCCTGATCCAGCGCCTCGTGCAATTCATGAGTCTGTTCGATAAAAGCGTCGACGGGTAACTGTGGATCATCCAGGTAGCGCTCTAACTCGCTCCTGGTTTTCAGGTAAACCTGGTGTCCGGCCGGGCAGGTATTTGAAAATGCGCCGAGGCCTTCGTGGTACCAGCGAAACAGGACCTGGCGCGCACTTCCCTTGACGAAGGGTACGTGGATATTGATGACCGCGTTCTGTCCAATCCGGTCAAGGCGCCCGATACGCTGCTCCAGCAAATCGGGATTGCGGGGTAAATCATAGAGTACCAGGTGGTGGGCGAACTGGAAGTTGCGACCCTCACTGCCGATTTCAGAGCAAATCAATACCTGCGCCCCGTCTTCGTGATCCGAAAACCAGGCGGCCGCGCGATCTCGCTCGAGCAGCGACAGCCCCTCGTGAAAGAGAGCCGCACGCACGCCATAATACTGTTTCAGATCGGCCACCAGCTGCAATCACCAGCACTTTTTTGGCCCTGTGTTCTCGCAAAAACTCGCCTAGCCAATCCCGGTAGGGATCGCCTTCACCGCCCGCGGTTAGCGCCACCGGGTGCACCTCGCGCGCCGGGAACCCCTTGACCACGTGACGGGTATTACGGAATAAAACCCGCCCGGTGCCGTGCTGGTCGAGCAAATCGCTCAATGCCCCCGCCTGTTCCGGGTCATCGAGCAAAGCCCGTGCCTCCTCGGCCAACCGCAGATACCCCTTTTCTTCGCTCAGAAATCGATCCAGATCGCTGAAGCGGTCCGGATCGAGCAGGCGCAAACGCGCAAAATGACTTTCCTTGCCCAGCTGTTCCGGGGTTGCCGTGAGCAACAATAGTCCCCCGGTATTTTCGGCAAGATTCTCAACCAGCTCATACTCGGGGCTGGGCGCTTCGGCCGACCATGAAAGATGGTGTGCTTCATCGACCACCAGCAGGTCCCATTCGCCGGCACGCGCGTGCGCCGCCTGCTCGGGATGGTTTACCAGGTACTCCAGGCTGCAAAGCACCAGCTGCTCGCCGTGGAACGGATTCTCGCTGCCGTCGGCTTCGAATTCCTCGTGCGCTGGGTCGGCCAGGCGCGCTTCATCGAAAATGCTGAACATCAGGTTGAAGCGACGCAACATTTCGACCAGCCACTGGTGTACCAGTGATTCCGGCACCACGATCAATACTCGTCGCGCCCGCTCCAGCAACAGCTGCTGGTGCAGTATCAATCCGGCTTCGATGGTTTTACCGAGACCCACCTCGTCGGCGAGCAAAACACGCGGCGCGTAGCGGCGTGACACTTCATGTGCAATATAGAGCTGGTGGGCAATCAGGCTGGTGCGGCTGCCGGCCAGGCCGAACACGGCCGACTGCTGCAGGCTATTGGCGATTTCGCGGGTTTTGCTGCGCAGGCTAAACCACTTGTTGCGATCAATCTGCGCATTCAGCAGCCTTTCTGCGGGCTGATTGAGCTGTAGAAAATTACTCAACCTGCCTTCGGGAAGCTGAACCAGGTTGCCGTGCTCGTCTTCGCAGTGGTAAACAATCAAAGCGTTGACTTCGGTCAGCTCGATGACCTTCAGAATGAGGCCATCCTGTTTCTCGACCCAGTCGCCCTCGCGGAAACGCACCCGCGTGAGTGGCGCATCGGCGCGCGCATAAATACGGGTTTCACCTGTCGCCGGGAATACTATGCTGACTGTACGGTGCTCGATTTCGATTACCATACCAAGACCAAGCTGGAGTTCAGCCGCGCTAATCCAGCGCTGACCTACCACGAATTCCTGCATCTCAACCATGTCCAGATAAATCGCGCGCGATTATAACAGCTGGTTCGTACCGATCACCAACATTGCTTGCAGTCGCCGATCAAGTTGCACAAAATGCGATCATGATTACGCCTGATGACAGCGGTTACTTCATCACCGGGTCCGATACCGATGTCGGTAAAACCTACATCGCCTGCGAAATCGTCAGGCAGTTGCGCCAGCTGGATTTCGGCATTGAAACCCGCAAACCGGTAGAATCAGGATGCGAGGTCTCAGCGACCGGAGACCTGGTCACCCATGACGCGGCAGCGTTGCAGGCGGCCAATAATCATGCCGAATCGATCGAGCGTATTGCGCCCTATCGCTACCGTGCGGCGCTTGCGCCGCATCGGGCGGCGCGTCTCGAGCAGCAGCAGGTTTTCCTGGAGTCGCTGGTTGACGCCTGCAGCCGCGATCACGCCGAACATCGCCTGATTGTCGAAGGCGCCGGCGGATTTTATTCGCCGCTGGCCGAGAATGGTTTGAACGCCGACCTGGCGAGCACGCTGCAACTGCCGGTTATCATCGTTGTCAATAACCGAATCGGTGCGGTCAACCAGGGCCTGATGACGCTGTACGCGGTACAAAGCAGGCAGCTGCACGTCGCCGCGATGGTACTGAACCAGGTTAACCCGCAGATCGACAACGATATGGACAACGCATCCGATTTGAAGTCATATTGCGATCTGCCCCTGTTTTGTTGCGGGCATGACGCCCCGTTACCGATGCTGTTCGGCTAGCATCATGGCCAGGTCTCGTCTCGATCGTTTTCTAGCGCCCTGGGTGTTCGTATTAACGGGAATTATTTTCAACATACTTTCCGCGGTGATCACCCATTACTTCATCGGGCTCAACAATGACACCATTAATGACATCGACCGCGAAATTCAGCGCAAGCAGGTTCTGATCGACAGCCTGTGGCAAACAAAAACCGAGATCGAACGAAAAAAAGAATTTTTCATACTTTTACTCGCCGAACCGACCGATAAGCCCGAAGTGACTGATGCCATCTACCGGGATTACCTGCAGGAACTGCTTGAAAATCACGGATTGAAGGAATATAGCGCCCGGTTGGACCGGGACACGGGCAGTGAACTGGATTTGTTGCTCGATCTCAGCAGTGCGGCACAAAAATCTACCATCGAGTCCATCAACGACACTTATTTCGAAACCCTTGAGCTGCAGGAATCCAAAATGCCGCTGGTCCGCAATAACTCGCGCCTGTTCAGTATCGCGATCTTCCTGCAGGTCATCGGCCTGATCCTGGTATTGGCGCGCGATTTACGGCGCGGTTAGAAACCGCATGAACCGGGGCTACGCTGTCATTCTTAGCGGCTACGTCGGCTGGGGATTGTTCCCCCTCTACTGGGACTTGCTGGCCCACGTCCCCGCGATCGAGGTGTTACTGCACCGCATGTTATGGTCGCTGCCGGTTCTGTTACTGTTGGTGTTGCTGAACCAGCGACGCAGATCGCAGGTTAAAAATGCGTTGCTTTCGTGGTATGAACTCAGATGGCTGGCAATCTCCAGCCTGGTCATTTGCCTGAACTGGGGCATATATATCTGGGCCGTTGCCAACCAGCGCGTGGTTGAAGCCAGCATGGGCTATTTCCTGACGCCGCTGTTAAACGTGGTTGCCGGAGTGGTCGTGTTCAAGGAAAGGCTGACCCGCATGAACGTCGTCGCGATCGTATTTGCCGCGGCAGGCGTCGCCTACTATATCTTCACCACCGCCACGATCCCCTGGACGGGACTCGCGGTCGGGTTGACCTTTGCTGCCTACGGACTGATGCGCAAACAGATGAAAACCAATGCCGTACCCGGCCTGCTGATCGAGATACTGCTGTTGCTGCCATTTACGCTGGCATTGATCGCATGGCTGCATTTCAGGGGAGAAGCCATGTTTCTGAATACAAACCTGGATACCGACCTGCTGCTAATTCTCGGCGGACCGGTGACCGTGATTCCGCTTGCCCTGTTTACCGCCGGTACGCGCATGCTGCCGATGACAACGGTCGGAATACTGTTTTACGTCACCCCGTCATTACAGTTTTTGTCGGGTGTGGTTGTGCTCGGGGAGGCTTTCAATTACAACAAGCTGCTTGGATTTTTCGGAATCTGGATAGGGCTGGCTATATTCAGCTATAACCTGCTCACGCGCAAGGCTACACCCGGCACCTCGGCAGTCTAGGCGACAAAATCCGGCATATTGCCAACTTCAACAATTTTCATTGCGTTGGTTCCTCCTCCGGTTCCCATCAGGTCGCCCTTGGTGATAATCACGAGGTCACCCTCTTCGACGGCGCCGCGTCTCTTCATCAATTCGACCGCCTCCTGGTTAGCCTCGGCATGATTGGTATGTATGGTCGGGAAATAAACCGGGAACACCCCGCGATAAAGGTTGACCTTGCGATTGGTCGATTCATGGCGCGACAGTGCGTAGATCGGTATCGCCGAGCTGATACGAGACATCCATAATGCCGTCGACCCTGATTCAGTCAGGGCGGCAATGGCGCGCACTTCAAGATGATTGGCGGTATACATGGTGGCCATCGCGATGGCCTCGTCGACATGCTCGAAGATGTCATCGAGGCGATGCCTGGATTTGATCGCGCTGCTTTGTAGTTCGGCGTTTAGACAAATATCCGACATCGCGCGCACGGTCTCGCTCGGGAAGGCGCCAGTCGCGGTTTCCGCCGACAGCATCACCGCGTCGGTTCCGTCGAGTACCGCGTTGGCGACATCAAAGACTTCGGCACGCGTCGGGATCGGATTTTCGCGCATCGACTCCATCATCTGGGTGGCGGTAATGGTCACGCAGTTCAGAAATCGCGCCTTGCGAATAATCTCCTTTTGCACCGCGGGCAGCTTGGCGTCACCGATTTCGACACCTAAATCACCGCGCGCAATCATCAGTGCTTCGGAAACACTAATAATCTCGTCCAGGTTGTCCAGCGCTTCGGCGCGCTCGATCTTGGCCACGAGGCCCGCCGTACTGCCCTCGGCTTCGAGCAACATGCGCGCCTGCTTCATGTCGGCCGCGTTCCTCGGAAAGGAGACCGCGACATAATCGGCATCGATCAGCGCGGCGATCTTGATGTCAGCCTTGTCCTTGTCAGTTAACACCTCGGCGGTCAGGCCACCGCCCTTGAGATTTATACCCTTGTTATCGGACAGTTCCCCGCCAACCTGCACCGTGCAGCTAATACGCGATCCTTCGACCGCTTCAACTTTCAACACGATACGACCGTCATCGAGCACCAGGATATCGTCCTTTTTGACATCCTGCGGCAGCTTGCCGTAAGTTACCCCAACCTGTTTACTGTCACCCTCGCCGTCCGCACACTCGGTATCCAGGCAAAAGCTGTCACCGATGGCGAGATCGACGCAACCCTGTTTGAATTTCCTGAGACGAATCTTGGGTCCCTGCAGATCGGCGAGAATAGCGAGATGCCGGTCGTTCTCGAGGCCAATACGCCTGATTTTCTCTGCGCGGGCCCTGTGTTCTTCGACAGTTCCGTGGGAAAAGTTGAGCCGCACGACGTCCACCCCGGCCTTGATCAGGCTGTCGATGGCTGCTTCCGATTCCGTCGCCGGACCCATGGTCGCGACGATCTTGGTTCTACGTTGCGCTATTCTCATTTTCCAGGTACCTCTGTTCCAGCATCGCCACAGCTGGCAATTGTTTACCCTCCAGGAACTCGAGGAAAGCGCCACCACCGGTAGATATATACGAAATCCGTTCCGAAATTCCGTACTTGTCGACGGCTGCCAGGGTATCGCCGCCGCCCGCGATCGAAAACGCGGGCGAGTCTGCAATCGCATGTGACAACACCCGGGTGCCTTCTGCGAACTGGTCGAACTCGAACACCCCAACCGGGCCATTCCAGACGATGGTTGCCGCCTGTTGCATGATTTCGGCGAAACGAGCCGATGTTTGCGGACCGATGTCGAAGATCATGTCATCGTCTTCAACCTCGGAAACCGGTTTAACCGTCGCGTCGGCCGATTCCGAAAACTCCTTGCCGCAAACGACATCGGTGGGCACCGGTATTTCTCCACCCCGCGCCTGCGCCTGCTCCATCAGCCTTCTTGCCTCGGGAACCAGGTCCTGCTCGAACAGGGAATTGCCGACATTGTAACCGGCCGCCGCGATAAAGGTATTGGCGATTCCACCGCCGGGGATCAGTTGATCCACAATTTCCGCAAGCGAATCGAGCACGGTCAGCTTAGTCGATACCTTTGAGCCACCGACGATTGCGATCATCGGCCGCGCCGGCTCATGCAAAGCCCTGGCCAATGCGTCGAGCTCGGCCGCGAGTAGCGGTCCGGCACAGGCCACGGGTGCAAAGCGGCCGACACCGTGGGTCGAGGCCTGCGCACGATGCGCGGTCCCAAAAGCATCCATGACAAAAATATCGCACAAACCAGCATACCGTTGCGAGAGGCTTTCGTCGTTCGCTTTTTCTCCCGGGTTGAAGCGCACATTTTCGAGCAGAACGACGTCGCCGTCGACCATCTCGGGCGCCTGTTCGAGATAGTTACTAACCAGGCGCACATCCTTACCTAGTGCCTGGGTGAGGTAATTAGCGACCGGTTGCAGCGAAAACTGCGGTTCCGGGTTACCTTCTTCGGGACGGCCGAGGTGGGACATGATCATCAGCCGCGCGCCCGCGTCGATACAGCGCTGAATTGCCGGCAGCGAGGCCCTGATCCGCTGGTCGCTCGTCACCACGCCATCCTTGACCGGAACATTCAGGTCCTGTCGAATTAATACGCGTTTACCGGCCAGGTCCAGGCCGGTCATTTCCAGTACTGGCATCAGCACACCTTTAGAATTGTAAAGACAGTTTTCGCGTGACGGGGAAAAGGTTCTACCCTGCGATGACTCGCGCCATTTCGACAACTTTGCAGGAATAACCCCACTCATTGTCGTACCAGGCAATCAGCTTGACGAAAGTATCATCCATTTGAATACCCGCCTCCGCATCGAATGTCGACGTACAGGCTTCGCCCTTGAAATCAGTCGACACCACCTTTTCCTCGGTATAGGCAAGCACGCCCTTCATCGGGCCTTCGGAAGCACGCTTCATCGCTGCGCAAATATCTTCGTAACTGGCACCATTTTCGAGTTCGACCGTCAAATCAACCACCGATACATCGGAGGTGGGTACGCGAAACGCCATACCGGTCAGCTTGCCGTTGAGTTCAGGAAGCACCTTACCGACGGCCTTGGCGGCCCCGGTCGAGGACGGGATAATATTCTCCAGAATGCCGCGTCCCCCGCGCCAGTCCTTCATCGAAGGGCCGTCCACGGTTTTCTGGGTTGCGGTCGCCGCGTGCACGGTTGTCATCAAGCCGCGCTTGATACCGAAGTTATCGTGCATAACCTTGGCAATCGGGGCCAGGCAGTTAGTGGTGCAGGACGCGTTCGATATAATCGCTTCACCGGTGTATTTATCGTCGTTGACACCAAAAACGAACATCGGTGTATCGTCTTTTGACGGCGCCGACATAATGACCTTGCTGGCACCCGCGTCGATATGCTTTTGTGCGGTTTCCTTGGTCAGAAACAGGCCGGTGGACTCGATCACGATATCTGCATCGACTTCACCCCATTTCAAATCCGCGGGATCGCGCTCTGCCGTGAGGCGAATGTTTTTGCCGTTTACAACCAGCGTATTACCTTCGACCGCAATATCACCCTTAAACCTGCCGTGTACCGAATCATATTTCAGCATGTAGGCCAGGTACTCTGGTTCGAGCAGATCGTTGATAGCGACTACTTCCACATCGTCGAAATCCTGAGCCGCGCGAAATACCATGCGCCCGATTCGACCAAAACCATTGATGCCGAGGCGAATTGTCATTTGAATATCTCCTGTCGTTAAAAAATCTAATCTGTGCCTAGCAGGTTACTGACCGCTTCCACCACTTTATCGACGGTAAAACCGAAGTAGGCAAATAATTCCTTGGCCGGGGCCGATTCACCGAAGGTGTCGATGCCGATAATAACCCCGTCCATACCAACGTAACGATACCAGCCCGCGGTGACGGAGGCTTCGACCACAACGCGCGCGCTGATATCGGGCGGCAACACCGAATCACGGTAATCTTGCGGTTGCCGGTCAAATACCGCGGTACAGGGCATCGAGACCACGCGTATATTTTCGTCCGCCAGTGCATCAGACTCGTAGGCGGCAACTGCCAGCTCTACCTCGGAACCGGTGGCAATAATGATCGCGTCCGGTGTGCCCTCGCAATCACGCAGAATATAGGCACCGCGAGCGATGGCTTCAATCTGTTCCGGGTCGCGTGACTGGTGCTTCAAGCCCTGGCGTGAAAACACCAGGCAACTGGGACCATTGCTTCGTTCGATAGCTGCTTTCCAGCTCACCGCCGTTTCTACCGTATCGCAGGGACGCCACAGATGCATATTGGGCATCATGCGCAAGGTCGGGATATGCTCCACTGCCTGGTGCGTCGGACCATCTTCGCCGAGACCGATCGAGTCGTGGGTATACACGAAAATGCTCGGTATTTTCATCAGGGCGGCCATGCGAACCGCATTGCGTGCATAATCGGAAAACACCAGGAATGTCGCGCCAAACGGGATCAGGCCGCCGTGCAGCGCAATACCGTTCAACATTGCCGACATGCCAAACTCGCGCACGCCGTAATTGATGTAATTAGCGTCTGGTGATTCCGCGCGCATCGGCCGATACCCGGACCACTCGGTACCGTTGGAACCGCCGAGGTCAGCCGAGCCTCCAAACAGTTCCGGTAGCAAAACGGAATAGCTTTCAAGCGTTGCCAGCGAAGCCTGGCGAGTGGCCTTGTCCTCCGCCGCTTCATCGAGTTTGGCAATGAATGACGCCGTGGCTTCATTCCAGTTTGGCGGCAGCTCGCGCTGGACACGACGTTCGAATTCAGCGGCCAGTTCAGGATGTTCCTCCCGGTAAGCATCAAATTTTTGCTGCCAGGCATTTTCCTGAGCCTGTCCAGCCGTGCGATGGTCCCAGCCCTTATAGACCTCTTCGGGAATCTCAAACGGCGGATGCTCCCAGTTCAGTTCGACCCGCGCGAGCGCAACCTCGTCTTCGCCGAGCGGCGCGCCATGAACGGCATGCCCGCCCGCCTTGTTAGGCGAACCGAAGCCGATAACCGTCTTGCAGCAGATTAGCGAAGGTTTGGCGGTGATTGCCCGCGCCGCTTCTATCGCAATCTTGATTTCGTCCGGGTCGTGCCCGTCAACTTCAACCACGTGCCAGCCGTAGGCTTCGAAACGTTTCGGGGTATCATCGAGGAACCAGCCTTCCACCTTGCCATCGATCGAAATACCGTTGTCATCCCAGAATGCAATCAGCTTGCCAAGACCCAGGGTACCCGCGAGCGAGCAGGCTTCATGGGAAATGCCTTCCATCATACAGCCGTCGCCTAGGAAAACGTAGGTGAAATGATTAACGATATTATAATCGTCGCGGTTAAACGTGGCGGCGAGCGCACGCTCCGCTATCGCCATGCCGACGGCATTGCTGATGCCCTGTCCAAGGGGTCCGGTCGTGGTCTCAATCCCCGGCGCATATCCATGCTCGGGGTGTCCTGGCGTCTTCGAGTGCAGCTGGCGAAAATTCTTGAGGTCTTCGATGGTGACGTCGTAGCCGCTCAGGTGGAGCACCGAGTAAGCCAGCATCGAAGCATGCCCGTTTGACATCACGAAGCGGTCGCGGTTACTCCAGTCGGGATTTGCCGGGTTATGCCGCATGAAGTCGCTGTAGAGGACCTCGGCGATATCAGCCATCCCCATGGGTGCCCCCGGATGACCCGAATTGGCCCTTTGCACAGCATCCATGCTCAAGGCGCGGATTGCATTAGCAAGCATTTTACGTGATGACATCGGTTGCCCTCAAAATCGGTTTAGTGCATTTAACTTTTTGATTATTAGTGGCTTTTCCTTGCCTGCGCATGATTGAAAAATACCTGCTGCCAAAAATACATGTTTGCCGCGACGCCTACCTTGCCGACGAGGCGCGATATTCTCCCCTAAATGGAAATTGACGGCAACTCATAAAATTTATGCGGGTATCGGCCGGGAATAACGACATCTACCCAAGGCTGTTAATTTTCGTCGTGTTCCCTATAATGCCCTTCTTCGTTACCTGGGTTGGGAGATTAGAATGTCGGGTTCATATATTTTTACATCCGAATCCGTATCCGGCGGACATCCGGACAAGATGGCTGATCAGATTTCTGACGCAGTCCTCGACGCGCTGCTGGCAAAGGATCCGCACTCCAGGGTAGCCTGCGAAACGCTGGTCAAGACCGGCATGGTGCTGCTGGCAGGCGAAATCACGACCAATGCCGAAGTCGATATGGAAGCGCTGGTGCGCGATACCGTTTGCGAAATCGGTTACGACAACCCGGAATGCGCTGGTACGCGATACCGTTTGCGAAATCGGTTACGACAACCCGGAATGCGGTTTCGACGGCAAGACCTGCGCCGTTCTTACCGGCCTCGGCAAGCAGTCCGGCGATATCGCAATGGGCGTCGACGAGGGCAATGAAAAGGAACAGGGCGCCGGCGACCAGGGCCTGATGTTCGGCTACGCCTGCAGCGAGACCGACGTGCTGATGCCGGCACCGATTACCTACGCCCATCGCCTGGTGCGCCGCCAGCACGAAGTTTTCAAATCCGGCGAACTGGACTGGTTGCAGCCCGACGCCAAGAGCCAGGTCACGCTGCGTTACGAGCATCACAAACCGGTTGGTCTCGAGGCCGTGGTCCTGTCTCATCGATACCATTCTGAAGCCGATACTGCCGCAGGAATGGCTGGCGCAGTGCAAGAATGAAAACATTCACGTCAACCCGACCGGTCGCTTCGTCGTCGGCGGACCCGTGGGTGATGCCGGCCTGACCGGGCGCAAGATTATCGTCGACACCTACGGCGGTATGGCGCGTCATGGCGGCGGCGCCTTTTCGGGCAAGGACCCCTCCAAGGTCGACCGCTCGGCGGCTTACGCGGCACGTTACGTGGCGAAAAACATCGTCGCCGCTGGCATCGCAGAGCGCTGCGAGGTGCAGGTTTCGTATGCAATTGGGGTTGCCGAACCGACCTCGATCAGCGTCGATACCTTCGGCACCGGCGCCATTGCCGACGAACGCATCATCGAGTTGATTCGAGATCATTTCGATCTGCGCCCCAAGGGATTAATAGAGATGCTCGACCTGCTGCGGCCGATATACAAGCCAACCGCCGCCTATGGGCATTTTGGACGCGACGATCTCGATCTGAGTTGGGAGCGCACCGATAAGGCCGATGCGCTGAAAGCCGACGCGGGTCTGTAGCCAATAGCAGTAATCAAGACCAATCCAAAATTGACAGTCTGACGTATATCTATACAATATTACGCCCCCATCCGGGGGACTGTGTGCGAGGAGCGCTGCGACAGCCCGTCTGCCAGGCTCGCCCACAGGTCAACACCAACGGCGCTCATAAATAGATCTGGAGATTATTTATGAGTGCTAACGCCAAAGACGTTATCAAACAAGATTTCGCAGTTGCAGACCTTGCCCTTGCGGCCTGGGGTCGCAAGGAAATCGCCATTGCCGAGACCGAAATGCCTGGCCTGGTTTCGTTGCGCGGAAAATACGGCAAGGAACAACCGCTTAAGGGTGCTCGAATCGCGGGTTCACTGCACATGACCATTCAGACCGCGGTTTTGATTGAAACCCTGGTCGCGCTCGGTGCCGAGGTGCGCTGGGCATCCTGTAACATTTTTTCCACCCAGGATCACGCCGCGGCGGCTATCGCGGAATCCGGCGTTCCGGTGTTCGCGATCAAGGGTGAGTCGCTCGAGGATTACTGGCAGTACACGCACAAAATCATGGAATGGCATGACGGCGGCACCCCGAACATGATCCTCGATGACGGCGGTGATGCGACCATGCTGATCAATCTCGGCAGCAAGGCGGAGCAAGACATCTCGGTGCTCGATAATCCTGGTACCGAGGAAGAGGAAATCGCGTTCGCTGCGATTCGCGCCAAACTCGCTGAATCACCCAACTGGTACTCGAACATCCAGCAAAACATCCAGGGCGTTACCGAGGAAACCACTACCGGCGTGCATCGTCTATACCAGATGCAGGCACGCGGTGAACTGCAGTTCCCGGCCTTTAACGTCAACGATTCGGTCACCAAGTCCAAGTTCGATAACCTCTACGGTTGTCGCGAATCGCTGGTCGACGGCATCAAGCGCGCCACCGATGTCATGATCGCCGGCAAGATCGCGTTAGTCCTCGGCTACGGCGACGTCGGCAAGGGTTGCGCGCAGTCGCTCAAGGGTCTCGGCGCTACCGTACTGGTCACCGAGATCGACCCGATCTGCGCGCTGCAGGCGGCAATGGAAGGTTTCCGCGTGGTTACCATGGATGAAGCCTGCTCGCAGGCCGACATCTTCGTTACCGCAACGGGTAACTTCAATGTCATTCGCAAGGATCACATGGAGCAGATGAAGGATCAGTCGATCGTCTGCAACATCGGCCACTTCGACAACGAGATCCAGGTCGCCGAAATGAAAGGCTACGACTGGGAAAACATCAAGCCGCAGGTCGACCACATCATCTTTCCCGACGGCAGGCGCATCATCCTGCTGGCAGAGGGTCGGCTGGTCAACCTGGGTTGCGCCACCGGGCACCCGAGTTTCGTGATGTCGAATTCGTTCACCAACCAGGTGCTGGCGCAGATGGAGATTTTCTGTAATCCCGGTAAATACCAGAACGAGGTCTACGTATTGCCGAAACACCTGGACGAAGAGGTCGCGCGCCTGCATCTCGAAAAGATCGGCGCCAAGCTGACCACGCTCAGCCAGGAACAGGCCGACTACATCGGTGTCGACGTCAACGGCCCCTACAAGCCCGAGACTTACCGTTACTAGTTAGCCTTTCCGCATATGCGGATCGCTCGCTTACATATTGCGTCCGAGCTTGCCGAGGGAACCCAAATTTCCCTCGGCAGGTCTCAAAGTCATTACCTCAAGCACGTGCTGCGCCTGCAACCAGGCGCAGCATTGCTTTTATTCAATGGCCAGCAAGCGGTTGATTACCAGGCGACACTCGTCATCGAGGGCAAACAGCTCAAGGCCCTGGTCAGCGCGGCAATACCTCTGCATAACGAGTCAGCGCTTGAATGCGAAATAATCCAGGGGCTGGCGCGCGGTGATCACATTGACTGGATGATTCAGAAGACCACCGAGCTCGGGGTTAACAGGATTTCGATTTTTAACGCGGAGCGCACACAATCCCCGTTGAAACCAGAGCAACTTCAAAAAAAGCTTGAGCACTGGCATGGCGTCGCTATCAGTGCCTGCGAACAAAGCGGCCGGGCAATCGTTCCAGTGCTCGAATTTCACACCGACCTGGAGCAGGCTATCGCAGCCTGCAGCGGAAACACCAGATTACTGCTCGATTTCGACGGCGACCCGCTCGCTTCGATAACGCATCCACCCCGCTCCGCGATATCGATGCTGCTCGGTCCCGAAGGCGGGCTCAATCCGGCCGAAATCACGTTTGCCAGGGCAGCCGGTTTTTTACCGGCCAGGCTGGGCCCGAGGGTGTTACGCACCGAAACCGCGGCCACGGCTGCGCTCGCTATCGTCCAGTCAAGTTTCGGCGATCTATCCTGACGCTACCCGGAAGGAATCTCATCCACAAAAGTGACGCCTGCGGGCGTCATCCCGGAAATCCCGAAGAGTTTACCGACACGTCGGACCGCCGGGATCAGGTAATGATGGCGCGTTAAAAGGTCCCCGCATGCGCGCGGATGACGTTCAGATAAAGGGAAATTTCAGGTCGCCAGCTCTTCCAGCCGGCCCGGATTGAACTCAAGCTTGAGATCACTAATGATCTTGTCAAGATTCGGGATGACCCGCCCAAGTTGCTCGTCATCAACCCGTGCAAGAAGATATTCACTTATTCCCTCGTCACCGTCCGCTTCCATACTGTCGGCTTCGGCCAGGTAGGCGCGCGGAATATCCTGCATGTGAATTCCAAGATAAGGCAGGTCGGGATCTCTCTCCGGATTGTAGATAATCCCGATCCTCGCGCGTGGTCCCGTTTGCGCGGCACTGACGCCACACATCTGTTCGACCGCAACTACCGGGATGTATACTCCGCGCCAGAGCACAACCCCGGCAAACCAGTCGCTGGTACCGGACAGCTGCCGCGGTGTCGAATAGCCGATGATCTCGGCGACCGCCGAGTTCGGAACCAGCAGGTTGAGCGATGTCAGGGGCAGCAGCATGCAGCGCACCGATTTTTTCTTCTCATCCACGGGCCTGATCCTTTAACCCGCTCGCAGGGCAGTTTGAATATTCTCTATCAACTCTTCTTCCTGGTATGGCTTGCCCATGTAATTATTTACTCCGATTTCAAGAGCGCGATCGCGATGCTTTTCCCCGGTGCGCGACGTGATCATGATGATCGGGATCCGAGAAAAGTTTTCCTCGTTTTGCATATGCGTCGCCAGTTCGAACCCATCCATACGCGGCATTTCTATGTCCAGCAACATTACGTCGGGACGTAAATCCTGCAGTTGAGCAAGCGCGTCGACGCCGTCCTTGGCGGTAACAACCTCGTAGTTGTGGCGCTCGAGCAGTTTACTGGCAACCCGGCGCATCGTAATCGAATCATCGACCACCATCACAAGGTTGCGCTTCTGCGCTCCGCGTTCATCTTGATGTTGATACACGATTTTGACAGCGTTGGACGCACTGTGCCTTATCAATCCGTTGATATCGAGAATCAGAACAACGCTGCCGTCGGCAAGAATACTTGCGCCCGCAAGACCCTTGACCTGGCTCAGTTGTTTACCCAGCGATTTAACCACGATTTCACGGTTACCGATAATTTCATCGACGTGTAAAGCAACCCTGACATCTCCTGCTCGGCTAAAAATAATCGGCAGTTTTTCATTTTCGCTAGCGGGTTTGAACGGGACGCCCGCGTCCACCAGATCTGACAGGCTGTGCAGCGCGAACTGCTGTCCCGCATACTCGAGCTCGGGTTTCTCCTCGCGGTAATAGTCCATTATCTGGCGTGCTTCCAGGCGGGTGATCCCTTCGATGTTCATCAGCGGAATCGCGTAGGTTTCTTCACCAGTGCGCACCAGGATTGCCTGGTTAATCGAAAGCGTGAAAGGCAGGCGCGCGGTAAATGTC
>CALZHS010000029.1 GCA_945787265.1 uncultured Gammaproteobacteria bacterium
CTGACGCTGATATCGACGATCTCGCTGCCTATTACGCCGGCCTGGGACAGTAACAACCAGCGATCAACAGCTTCCGTCGGGGCACTCCCGTGAGTGCCCCGGCAGTGGAGTATTTTCTTTAATCGACAACCCGTCTTTCAGGAAATCGATTGAATCAAACCTGACGACACGGGACACGTCATTCATGCATGTCCTTCTATATCGAAAATCCATGCACAGAAATTCGGGATTTGACAATAATCAAGGAGTGACGGAAATACGTCCAGATATACTGGCCTCACCTTTTAAACACCAGGGTGAACGCCGTGATATCGCAGTCAACAAAACAACTGAAAATATGCCTGTCCTTGCTACTGGCAATGTCGGTATTCGTGACTTCTTATGCCTTTGCAAAAGCAGAGGAGGAAGCAGAAACACGATATGAAGGGGCTCCATCGGGTATCGATCCATCCTTAACCGAGGACTTGATTGACTCGGAGGGGCCGCCGATGACGGTCGATGAATTCAAGGCCGCCAAGCAAGTTTACTTCGAACGCTGCGCGGGTTGTCACGGGGTACTGCGTAAAGGCGCTACCGGAAAACCGCTGACCACCGATATTACGCGAGCCCGCGGCAGCGTTTATCTTAAAACCTTCATCACCTATGGCTCACCCGCCGGCATGCCTAACTGGGGCAGCTCGGGCGAAATGTCAGAGGCTGAAGTTGACCTGATGGCGCGTTACCTGCAGCACGAGCCTCCGCAGCCGCCCGAATGGGGCATGGCGGAAATGCGCGGCAGCTGGAAACTGGTGGTTGCGCCGGAAGATCGCGTCAGCAAGAAGATGAACGACTACGACATCGATAATCTGTTTTCGGTGACCCTGCGTGATTCCGGCGAGGTTGCGCTGATAGATGGCAATAGCAAGAAAATTATTAATATTGTTAAGACAGGGTACGCCGTGCACATTTCGCGGATGTCGGCTTCCGGGCGCTACCTGTTCGTAGTCGGCCGAGATGCCAGGATAAACCTGATCGACATGTGGATGAAGGTGCCGGATACCGTGGCTGAAATCAAAATTGGCATGGAAGCGCGTTCGGTCGAGACCTCGAAGTACAAGGGATATGAAGACAAGTACGCGATTGCCGGGGCTTACTGGCCACCGCAATACGTCATCATGGACGGTAACACGCTGGAACCGAAGACCATTGTCTCCACCCGTGGCATGACCACCGATACCAAGGAGTTCCATCCGGAACCCCGCGTCGCCGCGATCGTGGCATCGCATGAGCATCCAGAGTTCATCGTTAACGTCAAGGAAACCGGCAAGATCCTGCTGGTCAACTACGAGGATATCGAGAGTCTTACCGTGACCACCATTCCTGCCGCGCGCTTCCTGCACGATGGCGGCTGGGATAGCACTCACCGCTATTTTCTTACCGCAGCGAACAAGTCCGACAAGGTAGCCGTCGTTGATTCGAAAGAGCGCAAGCTCACGGCTATGATTGACGTCGACAAGATCCCGCACCCAGGCCGGGGCGCTAACTTTGTGCATGCCAAGTACGGCCCCGTCTGGGCGACGAGCGCACTGGGTAACGACAAGATCACGCTGATCGGTACCGACCCCGTGGGGCATCCGAAAAATGCGTGGAAGGTAGTCGAGGTGCTCAAGGGACAGGGCGGCGGATCACTGTTTATCAAGACGCATCCGAAATCCAAGCACCTGTATGTGGATACGCCGCTCAATCCCGGTGAAAAGATCAGCCAGTCAATCGCGGTTTTCAATACTGATGACCTGGACAAGGGATTCAAGGTGTTACCAATCGCCGAATGGGCCGACCTCGGCGAAGGACCCAAGCGCGTGGTACAGCCCGAGTACAACAAGGCCGGTGACGAGGTCTGGTTTTCGGTATGGAGTGGCAAGGAGCAGGAATCCGCGCTGGTTGTCGTGGATGATAAGTCGCTGAAGCTGAAAAAGGTGATTAAAAACGATCGCCTGATCACGCCGACAGGCAAATTCAACGTGTACAATACGGTCAACGACATCTACTAGACCGGTTTCAAGGTGGGTGGGCAACAGGACGTGCCCGCCTCGCTTTACCGCCCCCATAAAATGAAAGGAACCTGTTACGGGTTGCTGTTATTGGTCATCGCAACCGCGTGGTCCAGTACCAACGCCCAGACCGCCGCAAACTTGTTTCAACAGCATTGTGCCGCATGCCATGGCGCTGAACGTCTTGGCTTAAGCGGCCCGGCGCTGTTACCCGGTAATCTCAAGCGACTCAAGCAACCACAGGCCAGGGTGGCGATTACCGAAGGGCTTCCCGCAACACAAATGCCGGCTTTCGGCCAGCAGTTGAGTGCAACCGATATTGACGCACTGGTAGCCTACATTTATACGCCACCCGCTCAGACTCCGACCTGGGATACTGCAGCAATTCGCGCGAGTCACCGGGTTCTGAATCCCGACCTGCTGAAACCCGAAGCCGTTGGGCTGGCACCGGTCTACCAGGCTGATCGGCTTAACCTGTTCCTCGTAGTAGAAGCCGGCGATCACCACGTATCGGTTCTGGATGGCGATACCTTCGAGCGCTTGCATCGTTTCAAATCACGACATGCATTGCACGGTGGCCCCAAGTACTCGTCCGATGGTCGCTATGTTTATTTCGCCTCGCGCGATGGCTGGATAACCAAGTTCGATATGTACCGCCTGCAAAAAGTCGCGGAGGTGCGGGCCGGCATCAATACGCGTAACGCTGCAGTATCCGCGGATGATCGTTACGTGCTAGTCGGTAATTACCTGCCTCACACGCTGGTCGTACTCGATGCGCATGATTTGAGCCTGGTCAAGATTATTGCGGTGACCGATCGTAACCAGGAAATGACATCACGTGTCAGTGCGGTCTATACCGCCGCACCGCGCAACAGTTTTATCGTCGCGCTCAAAGACCTTACTGAAGTCTGGGAGATCAGCTACCTCGATGATCCACCGACGGTATATAACGGCTACGTGCACGATTACCGCAGCGGAGAAGGAGTTGCCGAGCAGGGACGATTTCCGGTGCGGCGTATCGTGCTCGATGATTACCTCGACGATTTCTTTTTCGACCAGAGTTATCAGCACCTGATCGGCGCGTCGCGCAGCGATCGCAAGGGCCAGGTAGTCAACCTGCTGGTAGGCCGCAAGATTGCCAGCATAGAGTTGGCCGGGATGCCGCACCTGGGATCGGGAATCAGCTGGCAGTACCAGGGCCGGCAAGTCATGGCCTCACCCAATTTACGTACCGGCACAGTAAGTATCATCGACATGAATAATTGGCAGATTATCAAGCAGATAGATACGCTCGGGCCGGGTTTTTTCATGCGCAGCCACGAAGCTTCGCGCTACGCCTGGGTCGATGTATTCTTCGGCCCCGACAAGGATGCAGTGCACGTTATCGACAAGCAAAGCCTGGAAATCGTCAAGACCCTGCGCCCGGTGCCGGGCAAAACCTCGGCCCACGTGGAGTTCACCCGCGATGGCAAATTCGCACTGTTAAGCATCTGGGACCGGGATGGCGCCGTGATCGTCTACGATGGCGAGACCCTCGAAGAGGTCAGGCGTATTCCCATGAACAAGCCGGTTGGCAAGTACAACGTATACAATAAGATCACTCGTTCAGAAGGGACCAGCCACTAATCCCATGCAATCGTCCATCATTAATCGCCAGCGCGTGGCATGACCCTCGACGAAATCATCCCCTACCTGCCGCATTTCCAGGCGCTGCTTAATGCCACGGCTACAGTGTTGCTGATATTCGGTTATTACTTTATCCGTAGCGCCAGGCGTGACATGCATCGCAACTGCATGGCAACTGCGCTGGTGGTCTCGAGCGTGTTCATGATTTCCTACCTGACCTATCATGCCCATGTCGGGTACATGCCATTCGCCGGGCTGGGGATCATACGTCCGTTTTATTTCACCCTGCTGGCATCGCACGTGATTCTTGCCGCGGTTATAGTGCCGCTGGTGTTAACCACGGTTCTGTTTGCGATTAAAGGAGACTTCAACAGGCATCCACGTTTCGCGCGCTGGACCCTGCCATTGTGGCTTTACGTATCGGTTTCCGGGGTCGTGATTTACCTCCTCGGATTCCACGTTTACCCCCCCGAAATGTAATCCTGGAATAAAGATGCAGTACGTTTATTACACCGTTGCGGCAATAGTTCTTTACTTCTTATCTGACTGGATACTGGTCATGATCGAGCAGAAACGCGGCAAACAGTTTGAACAACAGCGCTCGCTCGTGTTCCTGATCATTATCCTGGTTCTGGCGGTGGGTTCGTTTAAAGCGATCGAGCTGCTGGTAAATCCCTAGCTGCTTGAAGGTGGCAGGTTTCAAGATTCCCGCTTGCGCGGGGATCTTGAAACGCTGGTAAGAATGATTGCTTGGCTTTGTCCTGGAACCTGTTAATTTAGCAACCTGCACGACAATCAAAGCCCTGTAATGCCCAAACCACAAGTTGCAACCGTAAGTCGCCGCCAGGCGATCGCCGCCTTTTCCCTGGGTACCATTTTCTTTGGCTACGCCTTTGTCCAGCGCGTATCGCCCAGCGTTATGACCAGCGAGTTAATGAGTGACTTTGCGGTGGGTGGTGCGGCGCTGGGCTCGCTGTCAGCGTTTTATTTTTATGCCTATGCATCGATTCAGCTCCCGGTAGGCATGCTTACCGATCATTTCGGACCGCGCAAACTGATGAGTTTCGCGGCAGCATTATGTGCCCTCGCCTCGATCGGATTTGCGTTCAGTGATTCGGTGCTCACCGCTTCGCTGGGCCGCGCCCTGATCGGTGGCACCGTCGCGTTTGGCTTTGTCGGCACGCTAGCTATCGCAGGATACTGGTTCAAACCTGCGCAATATGCGCTGCTAGCTGGACTGTTGCAGACGGTGGGTATGAGCGGCGCCATTTTCGGGCAGGCGCCGTTACGCCAGATGGTCGAATCCCTGGGTTGGCGTGGCACAATCCTGGTGCTGGCAGTGGTAGCGCTGGTAATCGCGGTATTGTTGTTCTGGCTGGTTCCGATGCGCTCAAGCGAACAAAAGCAACACCGCACTCAGCATGGAATTTTAAAAGGGTTGAGGGCAGTGACCATAAATCCGCAAACCTGGATATGTTCGATAATCGGGTTTGGTATGGCCTCGACCATGCTCGCTTTCGGCGGCCTGTGGGGCGTACCCTGGTTGAACAATGTACACGGTTATACGACCACCGAAGCAGCTGCCGTAACCTCAATGCTGTTTGTCGGCTGGGCCATATTTTCACCCCTGTGTGGCTGGGCCTCGGACCGGATGGGGCGCCGCAATATCATATTACTGGCAGGTTCGATAACCGCCCTTGCTGCACTGACCATCCTGATTTTCTCTACCCCCGTTAACACGCCGTTACTGATGCTGCTGATCTTTGTCATGGGTGCGGGTGGCAGCGCGATGACCGTATGTTTCGGCTCGGTCAAGGAGTTGAATGACGCCAACTACAGCAGTACCTCGCTGGGCCTGATGAATATGTGTATTGTCGGCTCCGGCGCCGTAATGCAGCCACTTATCGGCTGGCTGCTCGATCTAAACTGGAATGGTGAAATGCTGGAGGGCGCTCGCGTTTACTCGGCCAGCAACTACACGGTGGCGCTTGGCAGTTTAGTGGTGACGAACCTGACCGCTTTTTTCGCCGCATTGTTTCTGCGTGAGACGCATTGCCGTCAGCTTGCCTAGCGTCGCTCGGTCCCGACAGCGCTAGTTATTTTCACCCCTGATCACAAAGCCCTGCCTGGCGTCAAAACTCACCAGCAGGATCTGTGCCGGATCGATTCTAACCTGTCGTTCAAAGCTGTGATTGAAACCCTCGACGCGTACGCTATCGTTCATCCGCAAGCTTAAGCGGTGCGTTCCGGCGGGAATTTTAACGCTGTAAAACACATCGACCCCGCCATCCTCGTAGAGGCCCGGGGGTTTCAGCGACGCACTATAGAACGGCTCACCGTCGAGCATGGCTTCGATGGTGACCGGGGAACGTTCGCGCTGACAGTCGTCAATTTTGCGCATGTTGGGCGCGAGCTGGTTCAATTCCTCCTGGCTCAGCATACGACAGGGTTCGCGTAACTCGCCGGCATGGGCAAACGCGATCGTAATCATGGCTTCATCATCTGCGATGATGCGTACCGATGGCGCGCTCGCAAAATACCAGATCAACGCCATGAACACGCTGTAATTAATCGCCTGCAGCAAGAATCGCAGTGGTTTGTTTTTAATATCAGCCATGAAGCATGGCCTCAGTCTGTCTCGACCGTAGCAATTTCTGCCGCCTGGTTGAGCGCTCGCAGTTGTTGACGCAATTCATCCAGATCCTGGTCGATTTCACGCTTGTCGGGCTCGGCAGCGCCGTGCAAACGTATTCGGTCGTGTTCCGCCCTGCCGCGCAGGCTCGGTTTACGCTCGCCGTCAAAACGCATTTTGGTCCAGCGATTACCGAAGCGGAAATAACAGTCATTGTGACGGCAACCCGTCACCATGACGCCATCGGCACCATACTTGAGTGCATACTCAACCAGCGTCGGCGGCAACATGCCGCTGCAGATAATCTTGATACCGCGGGTATCATCGCAATCCAGCCGCTTGACGTTCAACCCGTGTTCGCAGCCGAAAACGATAAGCTTCAGATCCCCTGTTATTGCGTCGATGGTTTCGCGGGTCAGCCGGCGCATTTCGTCGACTGGCAGTTGCGGCATATCGATACCCGTTTTCAGTTCACCGCGAGGCGTACGAAACGGATTGGAGGCTGGGCAGGAGCCGGCACAAATCCCGCAGGCACCGCAAAGCGCGGGATCGACTACCACTTCATGCTCGTAGCGTGCGCCATCGGTGCGCGCCTGCACTGAAATCGCATCGAAGGGACAATCCTCGAAGCAGAGTCCACAGCCGTTACAGTGATCGAGATCGACAACCGCCTTGGGGCCATCTTTTTTCGGCAGCAGCCACGGCAACATCATCAACAGCAACGTAACACTGATGGTCAGAATCCAGACCCGCCCGGCTGGCCAGTATTCGAGCAGCGGGTATACGTTCAGGTAAAACCAGTCAATGTGAATCTCCCGCGGCACCATACCAAGGTTGGCGGGCGCATGGCTGACCGCCGGTGCATACAGGGACAATGCCAGCAGCGCGAGAAAAGTCCCCGCGGCAAGTCCTCGCGGCGGATTGATGTTGACGTTGGAAAGGCGTTTGACATGCAACCACAACATGAACAGCAATAGCATTGGCTGACCCAGTAGATGCAGGAACTCGATCAGGATAAAGAATCGATCGGTCATTCCTCCTGACACGAAATTGCGCGTCATCGCCCCGGAAAACATCGGCAGGGCATCCATTAACTGCGCCGAGCCGACCGCGACATACTGCGCCAATTCATCCCACACCAACCAGTAGCCGGTGATGCCAAGCGTCACCACCCTCCACAGGTTGGGTATCCCGGTCACCCACGAAAACCAGCGGAATCCGCGATAACGTCCCGATGCGAATTCCTTGAACAAATGCAGCAGGATCGTGATGATAACCGCGTCCGAAGCATAGCGATGCAGGCTGCGCATAACGCCCGCCGCGTACCATTGGTCATGGGTCATGTATTCTACCGAGGCATGCGCTCCGTCGAGGCTGCCATGAAACGGGATGAACAGATAAATTCCACTTACCAGGATTATCCAGAACAGGAAGAACGACAGAGTGCCGAGGTGGTACAACGGATTCCACTCGGTGCCGAAGGAAATGTTGAACCACGACTCAAGCGCGAGATAGACTCGCTTTAACGGATTGATTATCACCTGTTCGAATTCTCAAAAAATAAAAATCAGATTCAAAACCGTACCCGAAAGGCGTTAAAGTCGATCTGATTAAAGTCAATTCAGGCAGCTGCTAATTTCTGTGCCAGCCGCGCACAACCACGGTGCCGGCGAAGAGAATGATGGTAGCACCGATCAACATGCCCAGAAACAACGAATAGTCGAAGTAGTAACCGTCGCGTACCGGGTCGTAGGTGGTGCAAAAAAGCTTGATCTTGCTGACCAGGTTGGCCAGCAGCGGTTGCTCGGGCGCCTTGCGGCCAAGCACGAGTTCGATCAGCGGATCGACCAGCATCGGCGTATCGAAGACCTGCCCGTAGACCTGTCGGTAGACCCGGCCCCCGGCATCGATAACGGTCGCCTGGATCAAGTGATCGAAACCATTTGACGAGGGGTAGTAGAGAAACCCCAGGTCCCGCGACAAGGCCTCGATCGTTTGCTTGTCGGCACTCAACAGCTTCCATCCCTGGTCGCTAACGTTTTGTTTAGCGCCGAAATAGCGCATCGCATCCGGGGTCTCGACCGCGCTATCAAAACCGATCACCGCGACCGTAAAACTGTCGTCACCAAGCGCTGCCCGCGCCTTTTGTACAATCTTCGACAGGTGCCGCGTGGTCATCGGACAAATCTGGTAGCAGCTGGTGTAAACCATGCTTAGCACCAATGGCTTACCACGTAACTGTCCGAGTGTGAAAACCTTGCCGTCGGTATCAATAAACCGGTATTCACCAACCTGGGATCCGAGCGCCGCCTGGCTGGTGGATAGTGCCTGGTCATAGTCAAACGCCGGGGTTGTCTTCCCGAGACTCTCGCCGGTCGATGTTGATTGCGATATTGCCCAGGCGACCGACGGCAGCATCATATGCAGCAGAAAACTACATATCAGCAACTTGAATCGCATGCGAATCAGCCTGGCCGAAACCTAACCGAGTATCCAGACGTCGAGCACGGCGCCGACAAGCAGCGTTACCAGCTGCACCAGCGATGCGAAAAAACTCTTCATCGCGACGCGCGGGGATGGATCCTTGATCATCAACCAGTTGTGATATATGAAATAGCCGCCACCACCCGCCGCCGCGACAAGGTAGATCCAGTTCATACCATAGAAAAATGGCAGGATAGCAATCGCAACCAGCATCAGCGTGTTGATCAATACCACTTCTGCACAACGGCGATTACCAATAATAACCGGTAGCATTGGCACCCCGGTGCGGGTGTAATCCTTGTTCTTGGCGATCGCCAGGCTCCAGAAATGGGAAGGCGTCCAGAAGAACAGTACCAGTGCGAGCATGATCGGCACCGGGCCTAAATTCGGGTCGACCGCGGCTGCACCCGCGAGTACTGCAAAGCTGCCCGATGCACCGCCGATAATAATGTTGGTCCAGGAACGGCGCTTCAGCCAAACGGTATAGACAATTGCGTAGAAAAACGCGCCGAGAAAAATATAAGTTGCCGCTGGCGCGTTTAACACCAGCGCCGCGGAACCAACCCCGGCGACCAGTAACAACAGGATAATCGCGATCCACATCGGGCCCCTGTGGAAATAGCCGGTGACGAAGGGCCGATTGCAGGTGCGTGGCACCTTGCGATCCAGTTCGACTTCAAAATACTGGTTGAAGGCGCCCGCGCTGCCGGCCGAAATCAGTATTGCAAACGCGAGCACCAGTATCTCGAGTGCACTGGGTTGTCGACCGGGTGTTATCACCATGCCCACCAGCGCTGTCAGCATCATCACAACACCGATTCTCAACTTGAGAACATTTGATATCTGGCTACACAGTTCGCCGGGGGTCACCCTCGTCTGCCCACGAGAACTGGGTTCAGTCTCAGGTGGGGACATTCCGTTTGTCCCGAGTGAATTCAGCATCGCCATTAGCTTAGTGGCCAGACCGAGGCCAGGTAATCCCAGTTAATAAAGTAATACACGACGAAACAAATCAGCAGCGCCATCGCGAGCGCAAAGGTGCCCGGCGCTTCGAATCCGGCGGAACCGTGTTCTTCTACCGCGAGTTTGGGCGCCATCGGTAGACGCTCAGGTTG
>CALZHS010000030.1 GCA_945787265.1 uncultured Gammaproteobacteria bacterium
GGGATCGTCCCGTATATGCAGATTTTGCAGAACTGCGCGTCGTGCCCGGGTACCAGCAGGCCGCCTTTAGCCCGCTGCAACAATGGCGTTTTTTCAATACCGAGTATCGCCTCAGCGAACGCTGCGATCGCATGGGTTTTCGTCTCGAGGGTGAGACCGTGCATTCGAACATGATTGGCATGTTGTCCGAGGGCATTTGCCATGGCGCGATCCAGATCCCGGCCGATGGCCAGCCCATCGTGCTGATGAACGATCGCCAGACTATCGGAGGTTACCCGAAAATCGGCTCGGTCATTCCGCTGGACACCGCGTGCCTGGCGCAACTATCGCCGGGCGCGGCGGTTCGTTTCGAACGGATTAGCATCGAACAAGCGCATAACATACACTGCCTCGAGAAGGCGCGATTCGCGCGTACCATCCTGGAACCCTGTTGAAACTGTCGCCATGACCCCGAGCGAAGAACTGAGCCTGAGCCGCAGAATCGAGGATATTCTCGTTGCGCGCAACCTGCGCGGCATGAAAACCGTGCAACCGCATCTCGAACCCGGTTACTGCCTGCGCGCAGCCAAGATCCTGCACAGCTGCCGCGGTATCGTGCTGATCGGCACCGGTTTCCCGGTGGTCGAAACCTTCGAAACCGACGGCCCGGTCGGCGCGATTGCGTTTTACGAAACCCTGGAAAAACTCGGCGCGACCCCGATCCTGGTCTGCGGCAAGCCCATTGCAGAGGCACTGGCCGAGCGATTTCGCGTTTACGAAATTCACGTCGGCGACCACGACCGGCGAGAATACGAGGCGCAGCACGCGTTGACCGCGTTTCGGCCTGATGCTGTCATATCGATCGAACGTCCCGGACAGGCGGCGGATGGTGGCTATTACAACATGCGCGGCGAGAGCATCACCGCACACACCGCCTGCTTTGACAATTTCATGAACCTGAGCCAGTGCCAGACCATCGCCATCGGCGACGGCGGCAACGAAATCGGTATGGGTAAGGTCGCCGCCGCACTCGAAGATTTGAACATCGTACCGTCGACTACGACCTGCGACGAATTGATCGTCGCCGACGTTTCCAACTGGGGCGCTTATGGCATCATTTCCTTCCTGTCTGTCTGGAACGAACGTGACTTTCTGGGCGAGATCGAGCCGCTCGAAATTCTGCGCTATATCTCCAAACTCGGCAGCGTCGACGGCGTTACCCGGGTTAACCAGCTGACCGAGGATGGTCTCGACGTCAGCGAGGGTGAATCGGTGCTGTCGGAGTTAAGACATGTCTGCGGATTTATTTAAACGGCTGGTATAATGAATTTCCTAAACTGGCTCTATTACGGAAAGTAAGGTTTCTGCTTAACTTGCGGGCCATTTTAAGGCGTTACTGAAATACCAGAGGTTGCCATGACGATTGCATATTTAAACGGCGAGTACATGCCGCTCGAGGAGGCTCGCATTTCCCCGATGGACCGCGGGTTCCTGTTTGGCGACGGTATTTACGAGGTGATTCCTTCATATGACGGCAAGATGGTTGGATTCGGCCCGCATATCGAGCGCATGCAGGACGGCCTCGACGCGATCGAGATTCAGCTTGGCTGGAGCGATGAACAATGGCGCGAGCTGTGCACCTCGCTGATAGAGAAGAATGGTAACGGTAACCTCGGAATTTACCTCCACGTAACCCGTGGTGCCGACAGCAAGCGCCACCACGCATATCCAGAGGGAGTCACGCCGACCGTGTTCGCTTACGCTTTCGAGATTCCACCCCCACCGATACCGGATCGTGAGCAAATCAAGCCTTACACCTGCGCTACCGGTAACGATATGCGCTGGGATCGATGCAACATAAAGTCTATTTCGCTGCTCGGCAACGTCATGCACTACCAGCAGGGTCACAGTAAAGGCGATGGCGAAATCCTGCTCTTCAACCACAACAATGAATTGACCGAGTGCGGCGCCTGTAACGCCTATATCGTCAAGAACGGTGTCGTTGCTACCCCGCCGCTCGATAACCAGATCCTGCCCGGAATAACGCGCCAGTTATTGCTCAAGGCGTTACTCGCCGACGGCAGCATCCCGGTTGAAGAACGCATCATCAGCAGGGACGAAGTCCTGGAGGCCGATGAAATCTGGATCTCAAGCTCGAGCAAGGAAGTGGTACCGGTCATCAAGCTGGACGGTAAACCGGTGGGTGATGGGAAGCCCGGTCCGGTCTGGGAAAAGGCGGCAAAATTGTACTCGGCGGGTAAGTACGACTTTTAAACAAGACAGTCGTCATCCCGGGTCTCCAGGGCGTCATCCCGGGATCTTGTGAAGTTGGCACCTAACAGGATTCGCCGGTGCGTAAATGAGGTTTACTATTTGTAGATCGCCTCGTCGGTCACAATCATATCCAGGCGCACGTCCCATTCCTCGGGAACAATTCGGTCAACCTTTTGCATCTCATGGGCGACTCCGATCAATACCGGCTTGCTCTGCTCGGAGCTCTTACGAAAAGCAAAACTGCGGTCATAAAAACCACCGCCCATACCGATACGATTTCGGTTGCTGTCAAACACAACCAGCGGTGCCAGCACCAGGTCCAGTTCATCGGGTGACAGCATTTCACTGTCGCTGACGTCGGGCTCAGGCAGCCGGAACTTGTTGATGCGCATCTTTTGACCATGGAAGTATGGCGAAAACCTTAACGCCTGTTGATCAAGATTCGGCAGATAAATTTCCTTGCCCAGGGCCAGGGCATGATCCATGACCGGATTTAATCCGATTTCCCCGTTGACCGCGCAGTAGGCCGCTATCCGGTTGGCCTGCTGATACTCGGTCAGCGCCACAACACGCTCTGCAAGGTTCTGTGCGGCCTGTTCAAGTCGCGTCGCGTCGAGATCCGTCCGCAATTTGCGATAGTGCTGTCTCAGTTCATCATTGCTTGTCACGGCTTATCCCCGCTAACCAACAGCCGCGCATGATACTGTCATTCCACCAGGCTGAGTAGCCATTCCTTGAAAGCCCGCACGGCCGGATTTTTTAAATGCGACTCCGGGCACACCACGTAGTAACAAAACTCGTTTTCCAGGATCACATCGAATGGCTTAACCAATTTACCCGATTCGAGATGATCCTCGACGAATGTCGTCGAACCCAGGGCAATCCCCTGCCCCTCTATCGCCGCCTGAATCAAGACATTGGTATCGTCGATGATGGTACCCTTTTCCGCGTTTATATCGCCTAGGCGGGCGAGTTCGAGCCACTCCTGCCAGCAGTCGTAACTGGCATCATGCAACAGCGTGTAATAGCGCAGGTTATCGATATCGGTCAAAGGCTTGTCATTGTGCATGAAGGCAGGCGAGCAAACCGGGAAGAAATCCAGCCCCAGCAGTTTATCGGCAACGACACCCGGCCAATCACCTTTGCCATACGTCACCGCAATATCAATTTCCTCGCGCCGAAAGTCGACGGCGGCATTGGCATGATAAAGACAAAGATCGATTTCCGGGTATTGCAGCCAGAAATACTTGAGGCGAGGCGACAGCCACTTGGCCGCAAATGATGGCGCCAGGCGCACGCTGACCAGGTTCGAGTGCTGTTCCTGGCTGAGTGAACCAATGGCCTGCGACACCCGGTCGAAGGCTTCGATAACTTCGGGCAGCAATGCCTTGCCCTGCTCGGTCAAGGCCAGGCGCCGCGGGTAGCGATCAAACAGGGAAAATCCCAGGTAATCCTCGATTACCTTGATCTGGTGGCTGATTGCCGCCTGCGTGACATTAAGCTCCCTCGCGGCACCGGTAAAGCTTAGCAAGCGCCCCGCGGCTTCAAAACATTTAAGACTGTTGAGTGGGGGTAAGCGTCTTCCCATGGAATACACTCTTAAGATTATAAAAACTAATCCATACTATAAATAATAATAGTTTGAATCCAGTAGAATCTGATTCGAAAATGCCCTGTTGGTAATCCGACCACAGACAACTTTGGCCATTGAGGAAAATTACCATGGCGAGACGATCCAATGCCCGTCAGGCAAAAATAGCATTGCGCAAGGCCGCACTTGCCGAGGACCTCAAACCCGTCCATCCCGGGGAATCGGGTGGTCAATACAAGCCGCTCTCGGATTCCGATATTGATCAGATTCATGCCACCATTTTCCGCATCCTCGAAGAAGTCGGCTTTGCTGACGCCAATGAACACTGTATCGAAACCTGCAAATCAGTGGGTGCAACCTACGGCGAAGACAAACGCCTGCGCTTTCCGCGTGCCGTGGTCGAAGATGCACTCAACAAATGCCAACGTGATCTTACGCTCCACGGACAGGACCCGAAACATGATCTGCAGCTGAGCGGTTCCAAGGTGCATTTTTCCACTGCAGGTGCCGCGGTCATGATTGCCGATCCCGTGAAAAACGAGTACCGCGAGTCGACCGCCCAGGATTTATACGATATGGCCCGTATTGCGGACCAGTGCGAACACCTCCACATGTTTCAGCGCACCTGCGTGCTGCGCGACATCACCAACAACCACGACATGGATATCAACACTGCCTACAACGCGGTCATGGGGACCACCAAGCATATCGGCTCAAGCTGGACCGAAGCACAGCATCTCGAGGACAGCCTGAAGATGCTGCATATGATTGCCGGTGGTGAAGACAGGTGGCGCGAACGCCCTTTCATGAGCATTTCCTGCTGCCACGTGGTGCCACCGATGAAATTTACCGATGAGGCGCTCAGCTGTATCAAGGTTGCGGTCGAGGGGGGCATGCCGGTATTGCTGCTGTCTGCCGGTCAATCCGGCGCAACCGCTCCCGCCTGTCTGGCCGGCGCCGTCGCCCAGGCCTGGGCCGAATGTCTTGGCGGACTGGTTTTCGTTAACGCGATAAAACCCGGTGCGCCAGCGATCATCGGCACCTGGCCATTCGTATCGGACCTGAGGACCGGTGCGATGAGTGGTGGTTCACCGGAGCAGGCGATTCTTTCCTCCGCCTGCGCCCAGATGGGTAATCATTTCAATCTTCCAACCGGGACTGCCTGCGGTATGACCGACTCCAAGCTGCCTGATTTCCAGGGCGGTGCGGAACGCGCCTATACCCTGGCCTGTGCTGCGACCTCGGGCGCCAATATCATTTACGAATCAGTCGGTATGTACGCGAGCCTGCTTGCGGCCAGTCCCGAATCGATGGTGATCGATAACGATATACTCGGCGCTGCATTGCGAATAACGCGCGGTATCGAGGTGAACGAGCAGACCCTGAGCTTCGAGGACCTCAAAGACGTTTGCCTAGGCAACAAGGGACACTATCTTGGCTCTGGGCGCACCCTGGAAGTTATGCAAACCGAGTATATTTACCCGGAACTCGGTGACCGCCTGAGTCCCAACGAATGGGTTGAACAGGATAAACCCGTGCTGCTCGACAAGGCGATCGCGCGTAAAAAGGATATCCTTGATAATTATTTCCCTTCCCATGTCAGCGCCGAAGTCGATCAGCAGATTCGATCGCAGTTTAATATCTTCCTGCCGCGGGAAGCTTTTGGCCGCAGTGCCTGAATATTGATAATGCATCACCAGGAATTAAGCAGATGAAAGAGCATGCCAGAGTTGTAGTTATCGGAGGGGGTTCACTCGGGGTTAACCTGCTGTACCACCTGACCCGGGAAGGCTGGACCGACGTTGTGCTGGTCGAGAAAGGCGAGTTGACCAGTGGCTCGACCTGGCATGCGGCCGGGCTCTGTTCGAATTTCATCGGCAATCACACGGTTGCCCAGATTCATAATTACACGATCAAGCTCTACAACGAGATCCTGCCCGAGGAAACCGGTGACAAATCCAGCTTCCACCAGACCGGAAGTGTCCGCCAGGGTTTTACCCGGGTAGAGGAAGAGTGGTTCAAAAATCTTGAAAGCCGCTCCAAAAACATCGGCTTTGAGTTCAACATCGTTACTAAAGAAGAAGCCCGGGAGCTTAATCCCTTCATGAATTTCGACAAGGCCCGGGTCATCGCCAGCACCCCGAATGATGGTCACGTGGATCCCACATCAGTGGTCATGCCGTTATCCAAACTGGCGCGCGACAAGGGTGCGGAAATCTATCGGTTTACACGCGTTACCGAGATCAACGAGCTGCGTTCCGGTGAATGGGAAGTCGTTACCGACAAGGGCAAAATCGTGGCAGAGCACGTGGTCAATGCCGCCGGCTGTTTCGCGCGTGAAATCGGCGCGATGGTCGGTATCAACGTGCCGCTGATCAATCTCGAACACCAGTACCTGGTCACTGAAAAACACCCCGATATCGAGGCACTGGGCTGGGAACTGCCGGTATGCCGTGACTCCTATAGCTCAGCCTACATTCGCCAGGAGGGGCTTGGCTTCCTGGTCGGACCTTACGAGATGTGGGGCTCGCGACCCTGGGCGCTCGACGGCATGGACTGGTCCTTCGACCGCGAACTGTTCGAACCCAACCTGGATGTACTGATGCCTTTCCTCGAACGCTGCTTCGAATTAACCCCCAAATTCGAGGAAGTCGGTGTCAAGTCGGTTGTCAATGGGCCGATCACCCATACCCCTGACGATAATATCCTGGCCGGACCCGTCGCCGGCCTGCGCAACTTCTGGAACCTTTGCGGCGCCAGCATCGGCATCGCTCAGGGCGGAATCGGCAAGTACATGGCACAGTGGATGAAATATGGCCAGACTGAAATCAACATGGCACCGCTCGATACGCGTCGCTTCGGCGACTGGGCCGATCAGAAATACTGCACTATCAAGGCGATCGAGTCTTACGAGGCGATGTATGCCGTCGGCGCACCCAACGACAATCGACCCCACGGCCGGCCGATGCGGACCAGCCCGCTCTGTGCGCGCCTGCTCGAGCACGGCGCGGTACATGGGGCGGCACAGGGTTACGAGAAGGCGTTGTGGTTTCAGACCGATACGGTGCGACGCGAATCGTTGAGCTGGTCGCACAGCGAGGCACACGCGGTAGTGGCCGAGGAATGCAGGGCAGTTCAGGAATCCGCGGGCGTCATCGACATTTCCGGTGCGGCCAAGTACGAGGTTACCGGGCCGGATGCCGCCGCTTTCCTGGACCGGCTCTCGTGTAATAAATTACCCCGGGTTGGACGCATTGGACTGAGCCTGTTTCATTCGCCGAATGGCGGCATCATGTGCGAAATGTCAATTACTCGCCTCGATGAAAATCATTTTTACCTGGTGTCGGCGATCGGTTCCGAACACAAGGATCTGCACTGGATGCAATCCAACCAGGCAGATTTCGACGTTAGCATCGCCAATGTCACCGACGCAATCTCGTCAATGCTGATCACCGGACCCAACTCGCGCCAAATTCTGCAACAGATGACCGAGGAAGACTTGTCGAATTCAGCCTTTCCGTGGTTGTGTGCACGCGAGATCAAGATCGACAGCGCCATGGTACGCGTGCTGAGGGTTTCCTACGCGGGTGAACTGGGTTATGAGCTGCATATGCCCTCTTACCAGTTGCTGTCGATTTACGATTCGATGTGGCGCAAGGCGGAACCGGTCGGGATTCGCAATTTTGGCGGTTATGCCTTCAACTCGATGCGCATGGAAAAGATGTACCGCGCCTATGGTAACGAGTTTACCGAGGAAATCAGCGGCTTCGAGGCCGGTATGGATCGGTTCATCGATACCAGCCGTGATTTTATCGGCTGTGAAAATCTGAAACAGCGCCAGCAGGATGGTTACACAATAGAGCTGGCATACCTCGTCTTCGAAGACCAGGTTCCCTGCGAGTGCTACGGCAATGAGGCAATTTTCCACAACGGTGAACTGATTGGACTGACCACGGGGGGTGCCTATGGCCATCGCGTCGGTAAAAGTCTCGCTTTTGCGTACCTGAAACCAGAACTGATTAGCACCGGCCTCGCGGTCACGGTTGACACTTCGATTGGCAGTCGCAGCGCTCATATTGCCATGGATGCGGCTTACGACCCCGGGAATGAATTGCTGCGAGCCTAGCCTGTGCGATAAGATGAAATGCTTATAAACCCTGTTCTAACGGGAGATTGCGATGAAAACGGTTGATTTTACCCGCATGGAAGATGGCACCCGCGAAGAGTACGAGTTCCTGGATCGGCTGGAGGACGAGTACAAGGCAGGTCTTCCCGAGCGCATCATGGATAGTCTGCGCAAGCTCGAACACAGTCTCTCAGGTTACAGGATCAGCCGCCTGCAGCACAGCCTGCAGGGCGCGACCCGGGCATTTCGCGCAGGCGAATCGGATCAAATGATAATCGCGGTGCTGCTGCATGATATCGGTGACGACCTCGCCCCCTACTCGCATAGCGAAATGGCCGCGGCGATTCTGCGCCCCTTCGTATCCGAGAAAATCTACTGGATTATCAAGCATCACGGCGTCTTTCAAATGTACTACTACGCGCATCATTGCGGTGGTGACCGTAATGCCCGTGAAATGTTCAAGGACAATCCCTGGTACCAGGACGCGATCGACTTTTGCCATAACTATGACCAGAACTGCTTTGACCCGGACTATGACACTGAGCCTCTCGAATTCTTCGATCCCATCCTGCGCAGGGTACTGTCAAAACCCAGGGTAGAAGATCCCGAGCAGGTAGCACGTTACGGCAAGGCCAGCTAGTGCGCCGGGCCAACCGTTCAGGCGAATTTTTTCCAGCGGCTAATCATTCTCGACCATCAGCGCGTTTTTAAATGCCCTGGTCGCGTGGTGCCCAGGCTCGAGCCCGCCGCCCGCCATCGAGGCTTACCAGGACATCTGCCGACATCAACTTTCCGCTTTATTCGGACTACCGGGATTTGCGGCTTTATTCCTGATGGCATTTCGGTAGACTTGGCGCTTCCAACACGACCGACAAACCGATGGCAATTATTCCCGCAACACTGAGTCATTATGGCAACGAGGCCGCGGCACCCGCGACCGCTTATCCCGACGAATTGCGGAAAATTGCAAGCCTGGAAGAATCGCGGATTGCAGTTGACGAAATTTCGCGCTGGCCGGGTTACCAGGCCAGCCCGCTGTATCGACTGGAGTCGCTTGCAGATGAAATCAATGTTCGCGAAATCTTTTACAAGGATGAATCGCAACGCTTCAAGCTGAAGAGTTTCAAGGCACTGGGCGGCGCCTACGCGGTAGCGCGCCAACTTCAGGCCCGAATTTTTGAGGCCACCGGAGAAACCGCCCGAATCGAGGATTTATTGACCGATAGCTACGATTCGATTACACGCGACATCGTGATCAGTTGTGCCACTGACGGTAACCATGGACGCTCGGTTGCCTGGGGATGCCAGATGTTCGGCTGTCGCTGCATCGTCTATATCCACCGCGACGTTTCCGAGGGTCGTAAACAGGCGATGGAAGCCCTCGGTGCCGAAGTTATCCGCATCACCGGTAATTATGATGATTCGATCAAGCAGGCTGACCGGGATGCACGGGCCCATGGCCGGATTATCGTTTCGGATACCAGTTACCCGGGCTACACGGATATCCCGCGGGATGTCGCACTCGGCTATACCGTAATGCTTGCCGAAGCCGTTGAGCAGATGCGGGACATCATTCCGACGCATGTTTTTATCCAGGGAGGGGTTGGCGGCCTGGCGGCGGCTGTGTGCGCCTATTTCTGGGAACTCTGGGGTGACCAACGCCCCCGATTTATCGTGGTGGAACCGGAACAGGCCAACTGCTTACAGCAGTCTGCGGCCGCCGGTCATCCGGTAACCGTGGAAGGTGACCTCGATACCCTGATGGCTGGACTCGCCTGTGGCGAGGTTTCGTTGCTGGCCTGGGAGATACTCAACTCCGGCGCCAACGATTTCATGACCCTCAGTGAAGACGCGATCGCACCTTGCATGCGCCTGCTGGCGCAGGG
>CALZHS010000031.1:0-10682 GCA_945787265.1 uncultured Gammaproteobacteria bacterium
CAGGGCCATGACCGCCTCGTGATCGGAAAGTTTCATGTAGCGATAAATCATCGGCCCGCCATATTAATGAATTCATCCGCTGACGCAACCCGGGCATTACTGTGGCCCTTATTTCGCAGGACCTAAAGGCTAACGAAAGGTGCTCTATGGTCTATATTTGCTTAAGGGTCGCAGAATTTTGACAACCGCAGCAACTAGATATTTAATGCAGCTTATCAGGTAACTGCCATAAGCAATTGTTTTTAATAACCAGGGATAGAAAATTAGAAACGCGGGAGTTGCAGCAAGCGTTCTGCCGAAACGAATGCAGGATCAAGATTAATCAGTATTTAGACGCGGTAAATTTCTTCATGCCGCAGTGAGTGAAGAATATGGAAGTAAGACCTTATTCAAAAAGTCTACGCGGAAAGATAACCAATCGTACGCTTTTCATCGGTATCGCGCCTGTTTTAATGATTGGTATTTTTTCGTGGTTCAGCCTTAACCAGTTGACGACTAGAGCTAACGAGCAGCTAGACAGTAGTCGTGCCGAATTGCTTGATTCGATCGTGGGTAACAACCTGAGCACCACCTCAGCGCGCATTGTCAACCAGCTTGATACATTCATGCTGGAACGTATTTCGGATGTTGTTGTATGGGCTTCCGCTCCCATTACTCTGCAGGCGGCAAAATCAGCAGCAGAAGCGCATGAAAAGACGGGACTTATCGACAAGGAAATCGATGAAATCGAAGCACTTTTCAAAACACGCAAGAGCCTCAATGTCTCTCCGGCCGCGAATCGGTATTTAATTCAGCAAATCAGGCGTTCATCGCACTTTGGCGAGGTGTTTTTCACCGACAAACACGGATTTAATACCGCCCTGACCAATCCAACCTCGGACTTCGTGCAGCGCGATGAAAACTGGTGGAAAACCGCCTGGGAAAACGGTATTTCGGTAGGTGAGGTCGAGTATGATGATTCCGCGAGCATATGGTCTATCGATATCTCGGTTCGGATCGACGACCCTGCCTCGGGCAAAAGCCTCGGTGTTATGAAAGCGGTGCTTGGCGTCAGCCTGATACAGGAAGTGGCCGACAACGGGGCGAGTGACATCAACGGTGGCGTGGTTACGGTCGTCAGTAGCGGCGGCCTGTTGCTCGCGGAAACAAGTTCGAAACACGCCAAGAATCGAATCATGGTAGATTCTATAAACCTCCGCAACAGTACCGATCCGGCAATCCAGGAAGTTTTTTCCACGCGTAACAAGGGCTATGTGCTTGGCAGCGGCCAGGTTCTCGGTTACGCCAGGTCAGCCGGACCGGAATTATACCGGACCGTAGTATCGCGCTTCCCCGGTTTCAACTGGACAGTCCTGGTACAGCAGCCTACATCGATTGCGCTGGCCCCGATCGAGGGGTTATCGACGGTACAGAACAGTCTGCAAACGTCAAAGCGCCAGATGATCATCATTCTCAGTGTCGTCTTGCTGGCCGTGTTTGCACTGGCATTCTTCGTCGCCGGCATGCTGTCAAGCACCATTACCCGGCCCCTGCTTGATCTCCGTGAACTGGCCGATTCGGTCAGTAAGGGAGACACTTCACGCACGATTTCGGTGAATTCGGACGACGAAATTCAGGATGTGGCACAGGCCTTCGAGCGCATGCGTACCAGCGTGTCTATCATCATGAAACGCATGAAAGACATGAGGAACGACCACTAGCCCGGCATGTATCCGCAAGCTTCATCATTTAATGAAATCAACCGTATCGTCGCGGTCAAGCGCCTGCCTGCATTACCGGGTTAACGCTTTTAAAACATCTTATGGCCTCGTCTCAATTCGTACCCAAGGTAAAACTGTTCCAGCAGTTGGATGAGATCGTTCGCAACCAGGAAACCGGCTTCCTGACGATACTCACCGACAGCAATCGTTCGGTGTTGCTGAGATTCTCTACAGGCAGGTTAACGCGGCTGCACTGTCGCTCTAAGGAAGCCGGCGAAGCGATACAGGTACTCGCAGAGTGTGCGCTGGTTAAGTACACCTATGCATCGGCACCTGAAGATAGCGAACCTGAGTTAATGCCGGCCGAAAGTTTCCTGCAGCTGATCGACCCGGGCGGCAGTCACTTTAATGTCGACTCCGATACCCCGTTTGTTAGCAGCAGCAACATTTCAGCTAGCGATCCTGTCAAGGCCCAGCTGCTCGAAATCGCGACCGAGTACATTGGCATCGTTGCTGAAATGATCGTCGATGAAGCCTTTGAGGCCAGTGACGATGTCGGCAGGGTTATTGACTATATCGGCAATGCCATCCCGGATGTAAACCAGTCCAAGGCATTTCGACGTGCCGCTTTAGAGCACTTCACGTCATTTAATATTTAGTGCCGACATTACGAAATCATCTGGTAATAAAGATTTTGTGGGTGCTCGGCCTCGATAAAAAAATACCAGCGTTCCGCGAGCAATCCCAGGTACTGCAACGCAAAGGCCAGACTGCAGACCAGGATCGAGGAATCGTCGCTGAGCTGCAGTAAAAGCACGGGTAACAGGAATCCCAGCACCAGGAATCCCCGCCGCGCCAGACGTACTATCGAAACACCATAGCTATGGATGAAGGCTCGCGTATTGAAGCTGCCACCCATTGCACCCTGTGCTATTTGACGAATCGTGGGATGGTGCACCCCGATTGCTGACTGCAAACTCGACGGACTGCGCAAATCCCGGTTACGCAACAGGGTTACGAAACGAGAAATCAGAGCCGCCAGCGTCAGGGCGATTGCCATCCCGGCGAAATAACCGAAGCGTACGTCACGACTGAATACGGCCAGCACACAGGCCAGCGTGAAACCTGAGGCGCAGCCCATCAGGAAAAAATTCAATACGGTCAGCGGACTGTGCCACTGGCGCAGAAATTTCAGGCAGGCATATATCATGGCGGTGCAGATAAAGAGTGCGCATATCGCCAGTACCGCTGCGAAACCGGCGATTGTCGAAATCGTAATCGGAATACCGTCACCAAGCACGAAAACCAGCGCATCTTGCCCCGAAATTTTCAGCAGCGCGTAGCTCAAAATCAACAGCATCGCAACGGGTAACGCGATCACTTCACGCGATAGCCAGGAGCTGCGCCACATCGCCGCCGCGCGCCAGGCGCGCTCCGGGTGCCCGAGATGGAAAAAGGATGCAACCAGGCCCGCTACCAGCAGCGCGACGCTGAGCAGCGCGGCATAGCCACTGTAATCATTGAGTGCAGGCGACAGAATTCCGAGTAGCACAAACCATTCGGCACTGTAAAACGCAAGGAACAGGCCCTGCGCGACGCCAATCAGTGTAGTTAATAAAATGACCGAAATCGCGGGCTTCATACCATCACCAGGAAGTCGAATCGTCAAGCGTGGTGCGCGTTGTTGGTGCGCGCTGGCCACGATCTTCCTTGCGTAACGGATTATCCACGCGCTGCAGGTCTTCCTCGTGCACGGTAATATTAACCTTGCGACGCGGCAGGTAATGGTTGGCAGGCTGCGTACCCCATTCAGGCATTAACTGGTAGCCGCCGGCGTCATTGATTGCCCTCGAGGCTGCCGAATCGGGGTCATGGATATCCCCGAAAATGCGGGCACTGGTTGGACACGACAGCACGCAGACCGGCTTGCGTTCAGTCTCCGGCAGGTTCTCATCGTAAATCCGGTCGACGCACAGCGTGCATTTCTTCATGACCTTCTGCTGTTCATCGATCTCACGCGCGCCGTATGGACAGGCCCAGGAACAGTACTCGCAACCGATACACTTGTCGTAATCTACCAGTACGATGCCATCCTCGGGCCGCTTGTAACTCGCACCGGTCGGGCATACAGGAACGCATGGGGGGTCCTCGCAATGCAGACAGGATTTCGGAAAATGCACGGTTTGCGTGTTCGGAAAAGTCCCGACTTCGAAAGTTTGCACGCGGTTGAAAAAGGTTCCGGTCGGTTCCGCCGCGTAGGGATTTTGATCCACCATCGGGCCGGCAACGCCCGAGGTATTCCATTCCTTGCAACTGGTAACGCAGGCATGACAGCCGACACAGGTGTTGAGGTCAATAACCAGGGCAAGCTGCGTCATTTGCCAAGTCCCTTGACGAATGCCTGCCACCTGCCCCGCGCCGGCTCCATCCCCGACACCCGCGGCTGGGTTTCAAACTGCGGCGAAGTCTGTTTCGGTTCGCTAGCGTCAGCCTTGTAAACCCGGACCCGGACGTCGTACCAGGCAGCCTGGCCGGTAACCGGATCGGAGTTGCTGTAGCGGTAGCTCTGGTCTGGCGACGGTATCTCTTCGCTGATCAGGTGGTTTAACAAAAAACCTTTCTGCGACTCGTTGGCATTGGCATCCAGCGCCCAGGCGCCGGCCGCCTTGCCGATCGCGTTCCAGGTCCAGACCGTACCCGGCTCCACCGACTCGCTGAAGCGGCACATGCAGCGCACCCTGCCGTGTGCCGATTCGACCCAGATCCAGTCACCGTCTTCGAAACCGTTCTGCGCCCCGACCCTTGGACTGAGAAACAGGTAGTTGTGTGCATGGATCTGCCTGAGCCATGCGTTTTGTGAATCCCAGGAGTGATACATCGCCATCGGTCGCTGCGTGATCGCGTTGAGCGGGTACCTGTCCTTGTCGATAGACCGGTTTTCCAGCGGCTCGGAATAAAACGGTAACGGATCAAAGTGCTCGCGCACCCGTTCACGCAGGTAATCGGGCGGTTGTCGACCCTTGCGCTTGCCCTCGGCCGCGAGCCGAAATCGCTGCAGCACTTCCGAGTAAAGATGCAGGTTGACCGGATCGGTATAGCGTATCAATCCATGGTCCTGCGCCCAGTGCAGGTAACCGCGATTCCAGTTGCGCATGTACTGGTAGGAACGCGGTAACTCGTGCTGGTATACACAGTTGTTTTTGGCGTACATTTCCCACTGGTTGGGATTCGGTTCACCGCGCATGAATTTTTCGCCGCCCTTGCCACGCCAGCCCGCCAGAAAACCGATACCCGAGCCGGGCTCGGTTTCGTAGTTAATCACCAGGTCCCTGTAGTCCCTGAACTTGCGCGTGCCGTCGAGATTGAGGAAACGCGGCAGCTTGAGTCGCGTTGCCAGTTCAACCAGGACATCCTGGAATGGACGACACTCACCCATTGGTGGCACGACAGGAATTCGTACCGAGTCAACCGGACCCTCGAATTCCGAGATCGGCCTATCGAGCATCGACATCGCATCGTAACGCTCGAGGTAAGAGGTATCCGGCAGCACGATGTCGGCAAAAGCGATGGTCTCGGAATGGAACGCATCGCAGACCACCAGGAATGGAATCTTGTACTCCCCGTCGGCGTTCTTATCAACCAGCATGTCGCGCACGCGTGCCGTATTCATCGATGAATTCCAGGCCATGTTCGACATGAACAGCATCAGAGTATCAATCGGATAGGGATCACCCCGCCAGGCGTTGGTAATGGCGTTGTGCATCAGGCCATGAACCGATAGCGGGTATTCCCAGGAAAATCCCTTGTCGAGACGCACTGCTTCACCCTTTTCGTCGACGAACAGGTCCTCCGGCGAGGCCGGAAAACCCAGCGGCATGCCCTCTAGCGGCGCTCCGGGCTGTACCGCGTCGGGCGAACTGGGTGGCTTGGCGCAGGGTGGAATCGGGCGCGGGAACGGTGCCTTGTGACGAAATCCACCGGGACGATCGATAGTGCCGAGAATCGTCATCAGAATGCCGAGCGCACGGATGCTCTGGAAGCCGTTAGAATGCGCTGCCAGGCCGCGCATCGCGTGAAAGGAGACCGGATTACCGGTAATCGATTCATGCTCCCCGCCCCAGGCATCGGTCCACGGGATCGGTAATTCAATCTGCTCGTCGCGCGCGGTGATGCCCATCTCGTGCGCCAGCCGCCGAATCGTCCCGGCATCGATACCGGTAATGCCCGCGGCCCACTCCGGGGTATACTGCGCAACCCGTTCCTTGAGCAGCTGAAAAGCAGGCTTGACCTGGGAACCGTCCTCAAGCTCGAAGTCCCCCATCAAGCGCGGGTCGGCGTTGTCACTGTGCGAATGAACGGCAGCATTAAGATTACGGTCCCACCACATCTTGTTTTCCGGTTCAATACAGGTTTTTTCGACTTCCCTGTCAGAGCGCATGAACAGGCCGAACTCGTCGCTGTCCGGATCAACCTGCACCAGATCGGGTGCATTGGTGTAGCGCAGCAGGAAATCGCGATCATAAAGCCCGAGGGCGATAATTTCGTGGATGATCGCGAGCAGCAGTGCACCATCGGTACCGGGTTTGATCGGAATCCATTCATCGGCAATTGCGGCATAGCCGCTACGTACCGGGTTGACCGCAACAAACTTGCCGCCGTTACGCTTGAACTTTGCGAGCGCGATTTTCATCGGATTGGAATGGTGATCCTCGGCAGTGCCGAGCATGACAAACAGGCGCGAGCGTTCGAGGTCGGGGCCGCCGAATTCCCAGAAGGAACCGCCGATGGTGTAGATTAGTCCAGCCGCCATATTGACGGAGCAGAAGCCCCCGTGGGCGGCATAATTCGGTGTGCCGAATTGTTTGGCGAACAACCCGGTGAGCGCCTGCATCTGGTCACGTCCGGTATAAAAGGCGAATTTCTTTGGGTCGGTTTCCCGAACCTGCTGCAAGCGTTCACTGATGACCGTGAAGGCTTCTTCCCAGGAGATTTCCTCGAACTCGGAACTGCCACGCTCGGCGCCCTGTTTGCGACGCAAAGGTCTGGTCAGGCGCGCAGGTGAATACTGCTTCATGATGCCGGAGGCGCCCTTGGCGCAGAGCACGCCCTTGTTGATCGGGTGTTTGGGATTACCCTGGATAAAAGTGACCTCGCCATTCTCAACCGTCACGTTGATGCCGCAACGACAGGCGCACATGTAGCAGGTGGTCGATTTTATTTCGCGCTTGTTAGCAGGGTTAACCGTCATCGCGATTAGTATCCGGGGGCATCAATCAATGGCAATCAGTGTGATGGGCTCGTGGCTTCGATGCAAAACAATAAAATTGATCGCCTTAAAAGCCAATCTTATAAGTATTTTTTATCGATTTACTTATGTAATCAATTTAATTTATGGTAAATCTCCACGCCCGTATTGTCACCATGCAGGTTGAATTTCGCTGAAGGAAAACACCATTCGCAACCTGCGCGGCAGGGATTCAGGACCGCAGCCAGCTTGACCTGATATATTGATCCGAGTCAGCTGCGGTCGTAATTCACCCTACAACCCGGCAATATACTGGCATTTCGGCTTCCCACCCCTGATAAACTCGGGGTACTGAAACAGGACAATATTAATCATTGGTACCGAATCGATAATTTCTGCTAAAGGCAGCCTCTCTCTGCTGGTAAACAGAATGACAAAAGACAGATATGACTGAAAAACGACCCACCATCAGGCCCGAGGGACCGCTTAATCCAGAGCCGCAGCAAATACCCTGGTGGCGTTATCTTGCCTGGCTTGTGGTACTGGTTATATTCAGCTATTACTTTTTGAACACTCAAACCAGTGATCAGCAAACGCTCTCCTACAGTGAATTCAAAATCAGCGTTGCCGAAGAGCAGGTCGCATGGGTCAGGTTACAGGGCGACCAGGTTGTGGGCGAATTTCGACAACCCCGCATGGCTTCAACGACAGGTGACGGTTTATCCACCCGCTTTGTGACTACCCTGCCGCCGGTACAGGATCCGGGACTGATCCCGCTGCTCGAACAGCACGATGTCGAGATACAGGCAGTTTCGGGCGAGGCTAACTGGCTGACCAAGGCCCTGATCGGGGTATTACCCTGGATCCTGATCATCGGGCTGTTCTGGTACGGCACCAGTAGAATGCAGCGCAGCATCGGGGGCCTGGGCGGCCCATCCGGATTGTTCGATTTTGGAAAATCCAAGGCCAAGCGCTTCCGCCAGTCGGACTCAAACCTGAGCTTCGACGACGTTGCCGGACTGGAAAACGCCAAGCGCGATCTTCGCGAAATTGTCGGTTACCTCAAGGATCCGGGGCACTATCGCAAACTGGGTGCCAAGATTCCCAAGGGGATTTTGCTAATGGGCCCCCCGGGAACCGGTAAAACCCTGCTGGCCAAGGCCGTCGCCGGTGAAGCCGGGGTGCCTTTCTTCAGTATCAGCGGTTCTGAATTTATCGAAATGTTTGTCGGAGTCGGCGCCTCCCGGGTTCGCGATATGTTTGCCAGCGCGCGCAAGGAGGCTCCCGCTATCATCTTCATCGACGAAATCGACTCGGTGGGTCGCGCGCGCGGGACCGGCCTGGGCGGTGGTCACGACGAGCGCGAGCAAACCCTGAACCAGATACTCGGCGAAATGGATGGTTTCGATCCGCACGAAGCGGTGGTGGTGCTGGCAGCAACCAATCGACCCGACGTGCTGGATGCCGCGCTGCTGCGTCCCGGGCGATTCGATCGCAAGGTCACGCTCGACCTGCCGGATAAAAAGGCGCGCCGCGCTATCCTCGATATTCATTCCGCCGATGTGCCGCTCACCGACGATGTCGACCTGGATCGGATTGCTGCCCTGACGGTCGGATTTTCCGGCGCAGACCTCGAGAACCTGGTCAATGAGGCCGCCCTGTTGTCCGGGCGTGAGAACCGGGAGAACGTCGATATGGAGTCACTGCTGAACGCCCGTGACAAGGTTGTACTCGGCAGCAAGCGTGAACTGATCATGAGTGAGGAGGAGAAAAATCTGGTTGCCCACCATGAGGCGGGGCACGCGCTGGTTGCCAGCCTGTTGCCGACCGCCGACCCGCTTGACAAGGTCACCATCATTCCACGCGGACGCTCGCTCGGCGCCACCGAGCAGATTCCGGAAGAAGAACACTATAATTTGCGGCAAAGTTACGTGCGCGATCGCATCGGCGTCATGCTCGGGGGACGGATTGCGGAGCAACTTGTGTTTGGCGAGGTCAGCTCCGGTGCCGAGGAAGACCTGAAACAGGCAACTCGCCTGGCCCGGCACATGGTGACGCACTGGGGGATGAGCGAAAAGATCGGCCCGGTCGCGTTCCGTCGCGGCGAAGAACATATTTTTCTGGGCCGGGAAATGACACAGCAACGCGACTTCAGCGAACACACTGCACAAATTATCGATGACGAGATCAGTCATTTACTCAAACAAATCGAGCAGGAAATATCAATTTTGCTGGAACAACATCGAGCTCAGCTGGAATCCCTGGCAGCCGCATTACTGGAAAAGGAAACCCTCGAAGCGGACGAGATTCAGGCAATTTGCGGACAGTAAATCACGGTTAGCGACATGGCTTTTGAACGCGAACGTCAGCAAATGATCGCCGATATCGAGTCCGGCGTCGCCGCCACGCGCTCAATGACGGGTCGGGACCAACTCGATCCGCGGGTGCTGGAGGCCATGCGCCATGTGCCCAGGGAGGATTTCGTACCGGACGATCTGCGTCGCTCGGCCTTTCGCGACGGTGCCCTGCCCGTCGGCCACGGGCAAACCATATCTCAACCCTACATGGTGGCGATAATGACCGATCTGCTCGAGTTAACGCCGCATAGCGTGGTACTGGAGATCGGCACCGGAACCGGTTATCAGGCCGCGATTCTGGCGCAGCCTGGCGCAGTTGGCGCGACAGGTTTACAGCGTCGAGCGGATTCCAGAACTGGCCCGCGCGGCGCAAAACAGACTCAGCGGGATGGGCTACGATAATATCGAAATCCGCTGCAGCGATGGTTACCAGGGCTGGCCGGAAAAGGCGCCGTTTGAAGCTATCGTGGTTACCGCGGCAGCAGCGGATGTCCCGTCAGCACTGCTGCAACAGCTCGGGCCCGGTGGCCGCATGGTTATCCCGATCGGTTTACCCTATAGTCACCAGGAGCTTAGGCTGCTTACCCGGGATTCCGACGGGCAGCTTCACAGCAGTAACCTGCTCGGCGTCGCGTTTGTTCCGATGATCAAGGATACCTGAAGTTTCAGCTACTCTCGCGTTCCAGGCCGCAACAGCCGGCGTCCGGTGCAATCGCCAGCCGGCCCTGCTCACTCGATAAAATTGCCCCGGTCACCTCGTTGGGCCGGAAGGTAGTACAGCCCTTTAATCCTTGCCGATAAGCCTCGAGATACAGGTCCTTGAAGGCGTCAAACTCGTATTCTGCCGGAACGTTAATGGTCTTCGAGATGGCGCTGTCGACATGGGGCTGCACTGCCGCCTGCATCGCCAGGTGTGCCTGTGGTGACAGTGAAAGCGCGCTCGCGAAGTAGTCGGGCAGAACTTCGCTACTCTTCTGCTGCTGCCAGAGTCGCCAGGCATAGTCACTCATCGTATGTTCACGGAATTCACCATCGGCATCCCGAATGCGACGCCGGTACTGAAAATCAAAAACCGGTTCAATGCCGCTGGAGACGTTATTCGCAAACAGGCTGATCGTGCCGGTGGGAGCGATGGCGGTCAGGTGACTATTGCGAATGCCGTTTTCATGGATTGCCTGCTGGATGGCTTCGGGCAATCCCAGTATGAACGGAGAGCCGGTATAGGCTTCGCGTTCGAAAAACGGAAAAGCGCCTTTTTCCCGTGCCAATGCTACCGACTCGCGGTAAGCGTTAATGCTGATTTGCCGCATGACTTTCGCCACGAGGCTGCGGGCGGCTTCGTCCGCGTAGTGCAGCCCCAGCATTATCAGCATGTCTGCC
>CALZHS010000031.1:10688-11952 GCA_945787265.1 uncultured Gammaproteobacteria bacterium
CCCCTTGCCTGTTCAGCCTGTGCCTCGAGCGGAAAGCGGGACAGATCGATAACGTTATCCAGCAGGCGCACGGCAATGGCGACAGTGGCTTCGACGGCATCAAAGTCCAGCCCCGCATTTGGCGTGAAGGGCTGCTGCACGAAACGAGCCAGGTTGATCGAGCCGAGGTTGCAGGCACCATAGGCCGGGAGCGGGATTTCACCGCAGGGATTGGTGGCACTGAAATTTTCCCGGTAATTGAGGTTGTTCAGCTGGTTGATGCGGTCGATAAACAGCACACCGGGTTCCGCCATGTCATAGCTGGCCCGCATGATTCGCTCCCACAACAGGCGCGCCGAAACTCGTTTCACGATCCGACAGGGAACGGCCTCGTGCATGCCGGACCAGCGCCGCTGGACATTCTCCCCTTCATCCGCGAGCGGCTGATCAACGGTCAGGTCCTGCGGAAATACCAGTGGCCAGGGATCATCATTTTCCAGGGCCTGCATGAATTCATCACTGACCAGGACTGACAGGTTGAAATTACGCAGCTCTTTCGGGTCACGCTTTGCGTCGATAAAGATTTCGATATCCGGGTGATCACAGCGCAGGGTGGCCATCATTGCACCCCGTCGAGAGGCAGAAGACACCAGGGTCGCGCACATGCTATCCCAGATCCGCATGAAAGATACCGGGCCCGAGGCCATGCTGCCGACCCGGTGTGCCACCGCTCCGGCCGGACGCAAGGTGGAAAAATCGAAGCCTACGCCGCCACCCTGCTGCATGGTCAGGGCTGCTTCCTTGAGACTGCCGAAGATGCCCTCCATTGAATCTTCGATATGACCCATGACGAAACAGTTAAACAGCGTGACATCGAAGTCGGTGCCTGCCCCGGCCAGGATCCGCCCGCCAGGAAGAAAGCGAAAATCGTCAAGGATCGAAAAAAAGCGGTCGCGCCAGAGCTCCTGATCCCGATCTTCCGCCGCGGCCAGCGCCCCGGCTACCCGATGCCAGCTTGCCTGCAGAGACTTGTCTACCGGTAACCCGTCACGGACGTAGCGGTATCGCGTTTCCCAAATTTGGCGCGAAATATCGATTTCAAAAAGATTCTCGTTCATGACTGATTTTATCCGTTCAATCACCAAGCTTACCCATACCCGGTCACGAGCGACATGATCAAAGTCATCATATGCGTGTCTTCGGGGTCGGTAGCCTGTATTTCGCGTTCATAAACTGAACTAGCTAACATACAGTGCAAGCGGGCATAATCAAGGATGTTAATGAC
>CALZHS010000032.1:0-5039 GCA_945787265.1 uncultured Gammaproteobacteria bacterium
CGACCGAGCCCAAACCTGCCGGTCGTGATAGATGCCGGGTTCGATGCGTTTGTCACGATTAACTGGGACAGCCTGTTAGCCGGCGACAATAAAAGTTTCCAGTTTCCATTTGCGGCTCGTGAAAGCCTGGTCAATTTGCGCATCAAGCCTGTGGGCTGTACTTACGACAGCGAAACCGATCAATGCTTCAGCCTGGAGATGAATAACTGGTTCCTACGGATGCTGGTGGACCCGATCGAACTCGGATACGACGCCAAACTGAAACGCCTGACCCGTTATCGAGGACTTTCCAATATCGGCGATGGCAAGGGAAACGGGCTGGTGGTCGACATTCGTTACAATTATCAGGATTTGCCTGCCAGGGCCTGTGCCGTCGACGACCTGAAACTGACCGCGCAAACAGGGTATTCAAATCGAACGCAACGGGTTAACAGGTCGAAACAGCTATGACAGCCATCGCTAAAACCATGCTTGTCGCTTTGGCGCTGGCCTTCGTCGGCGCCTGTTCATCGATAACGGTGGAGCAGTATGCTGAAAACGAGCCGCAGCTGGTGGCCGAGAAATTCTTTAATGGGCAGCTCACCGCGCATGGCATTGTTAAGGACCGCAGTGGTGAAGTGATTCGCTATTTCAGCGCGAACATCAAGGCCTACTGGGTCGATGGCATCGGCACCCTCGATGAAAATTTTGTTTTCGATGATGGCGAACGACAAACCCGGGTATGGAAGTTGAAACCAGGTGCAGACGGTACCTATATCGCTACCGCAGGCGATGTCATCGGTGAGGGCAAAATGAAAGTGGCGGGTAACAGCCTTTTCCTGGACTACGTACTGCGTATCCCCTACGGTGATGGCACCATCGACCTGCGTATCGACGATCGCATGTACCTGGTGTCGGACAAGGTGTTATTGAACGAGTCTGTCATGACCAAGTGGGGTTTCAAGGTCGGCCAGATCACTCTCGTCATCGAAAAAGAGTAATTTCTACTTGCGCGGTGGCAAGCCGGTGTGTTGCGTCAGAATACTGCCTTTCTTAGTGCGGTTCTGGTAACTGTTCTTGCGTCGCGGGCTGTGGTAGCTCGACGTGTCTCGAGGTTGATTGGCAGGGATCAGCCGATGCCTGCCCTTGCCAATCAGATCTTCCCTGCCCATTTGCTTTAACGCCTCGCGCAGCAGCGGCCAGTTGGCCGGATCATGGTAGCGCAGGAAAGCCTTGTGCAAACGGCGCTGTTTTTCTCCCCTGGGCGTGTTGACGGTTTCGCTATCGCGGCGCACGCGTTTGAGCGGATTTTTACCGCTGTAGTACATCGCCGTGGCGGTCGCCATCGGCGACGGGTAAAAATTCTGTACCTGGTCTGCACGAAAACCGTTTTGCTTGAGCCAGAGCGCAAGGTTCAGCATGTCTTCATCGGTGGTGCCGGGGTGGGCCGCGATAAAATAGGGAATCAGATACTGTTCCTTGCCGGCCTTCCGGGAATATTTTTCAAACAGTGCTTTAAAGCGATCGTAACTGCCCATGCCCGGTTTCATCATTTTTGAAAGCGGACCCTGCTCGGTATGCTCGGGTGCTATTTTCAGGTAACCACCGACGTGATGGGTGACGAGTTCCTCGACGTAGGCAGGAGACTCTACCGCGAGGTCATAGCGCAAACCGGAACTGATTAAAACCTTCTTCACGCCGTCGATGGCGCGTGCGCCGCGATAAAGCTCGATCAGCGCCGAATGGTCCGTATTCAGATTCTCGCAAATTCCCGGGTACACGCAGGACGGGCGGCGGCAGGCCGTTTCAATGGTCTTCGACCTGCAGGCGATTCTATACATATTGGCGGTTGGCCCGCCGAGGTCGGAAACCACGCCGGTGAAGCCGGGGACCCTGTCGCGCATGATCTCGATTTCACGCAGGATCGATTCCTGCGAGCGGTTCTGGATGATGCGGCCCTCGTGTTCGGTAATCGAGCAAAAGGTGCAACCGCCAAAACAGCCGCGCATGATATTGACCGAAAAACGAATCATTTCGTAGGCCGGAATGCGTGCGCCCTCGTAAACCGGGTGCGGTACGCGCGCGTAGTCGAAACCGAAAACGTAATCCATTTCCTCGGTCGTAAGCGGTATCGGCGGCGGATTGAACCAGACCTTCTGGCCACCCTGGTTTTGCACCAGTGCGCGCGCGTTGCCGGGGTTGGTTTCAAGATGGAGCACGCGACTCGCGTGTGCGTAAAGTACCGGGTCGCGACTCACATCGTTATACGACGGCAGGCGTACCACGGTCTTAAAGCGTTGTTCGAGCTTCTGCTGCACCCGCGCCAGCTTTCCCTGCAGCCTGATGTCGGTGCCCGGGAGCTGTTCATTGTCCGGGCTGGCATCACAGACTGATTCATCGATGATCGCGTAGGGATTTAGCGGTTTTTCCACCCGCCCCGGTTTGTCGACATTGGTTGAATCGATGACGGTCCAGTCGGTCGGCAGGTCCTTGACGAAGAATGCGGTTCCGCGCACATCGGTGATGTTATCGATAGTCTCGCCGTTTGCGAGGCGATACGCGATCTCGACGATGGCGCGCTCGGCATTGCCGTAGAGCAGGATATCCGCCCTGGCATCGGCCAGGATCGAACGCCGGATCTTGTCCTGCCAGTAATCATAATGCGCGATGCGGCGCAACGAGGCTTCGATACCGCCGATAACAATGGGTGTGTCGGTGAAAGCCTCGCGACAGCGTTGTGCATAAACGATGGAGCAACGGTCGGGGCGCATGCCACCGATATCCCCCGGCGAGTAAGCATCGTCACTGCGAATTTTTCGATCCGCGGTATAGCGATTAATCATCGAATCCATGTTGCCGGCGGTGACGCCAAAGAACAGGTTGGGTTTGCCGAGCGCTTTAAACGGCTCGGCAGAATGCCAGTCGGGTTGCGCGATTATGCCGACGCGATAACCCTGCGCTTCGAGCAGGCGCCCGATAACTGCCATGCCGAAACTAGGGTGATCGACATAGGCATCGCCGGTGACGACGATGATGTCGCAGCTATCCCAGCCGAGTTGCTCCATTTCCGCACGTGACATCGGCAAAAAAGGCGCTGTGCCAAAGCATTCCGCCCAGTACAGCGGGTAATGGTTAAGGGGACGGGCCTGTGAGCTCAGTTCGATTTGCATGGGGATTCCGCGGATAGGAGCGGCATTCTACCTGAATAAACCGGTATTGTTGAGGAATCTCGGATGACGGGCGACGCGATTCCGCAATACCAGCCTTTAAAGCGCGCGACCCGGTCCTTCCGGCATATCATCTACGGCCTGCATACCCGGAGAGCGCAGCAACTCAGGCCGGTCGAAGTAGGCAAGCAGGAAATCGATGGAGTCAAAGCCCCAGAAAATTTCGTCATCAATCCTGAAGCTTGGCACACCGAACACACCTTTATCGATCGCGTCCTGCGTATTCTGCCTGAGCCGGGACTTGACCTCGGGTGTTGAAACACAAGTTTCGTCATTATCCACGCCCAGTTCCGTCAGTAACGCATGCCAATGATCCGGATTATCGGAACATCGTCCCTCGGCCCAGACAAAACGGAAAAGTCTTTGTGCGACTGCAGCTTCGCTACCGAGTGCGATGCAAAGGCGCAACAGCTTGAGGGGATTAAACGGGTGCGCGGGTGGCGGGGTGAGCGGGAGATTGTTGTTATCTGCAAGCCACCGAATGTGGCGGAAGGTAAAGCGTCGCATCGGTGCGATTTCCGCTGGCCCCCGGGTTTGCCAGTGTTGCAGCAACCCGGCAAAAAGTACCGGACAGGGTCGCAGTTCGACACCGGCTGGAAAACGGTCAAGAGACTCGCTCGCGAGATAGGCAAAGGGTGAGATGAAATCAAAATACCAGTCAATTTTTTTCAACGTCTTTCCACCGCAGCAAGAATATGTTTCATCATAACAAATGGCCTGTCGCTTAATTAAACTATAATGCTACTGTCAGACCTCGGAACGGAGATGACATGAATTGGAATATTGGCGGCTGGTTTGGAGGGCAGCTCGGTGCGACGCTGTGGATACTGGTAGCGGGCATACTAACCGCAGTTCGCGATTTTCCCACCGGCATGTTCGTGGTTTTGCTGTTCGCTATTTCAAATGCTGTTGGTCTGGTGCTTTGGCAAAGTCGTAAGATCTCGTGTTATGCGTCGATCCAGCTTCTGATTGGCGTCTCCGGCGTCTGCGGCCTGGTAACGGTTTATGCCCTGGCGAACGCAAACGCCTGGACGCAAATACAAACCGGGGGCCAGGTTTCTGCGCAATCGAGCTACGGGATCATTGGCCTCGTGTATGGCGGTCTGATGCTAATGTTTTACCTTCGCTTTGGCCGTGCTGGAAATGGGCCGCAGACCTGATAAGGATTTGTAGCCAGATAAAAAGACCGCGCCATTGATATTCGGGGTACATATACACATGGCAATATATGATCGGTACGTTTCGGACCGCAGGCGCAAGCCGAAATTTTGAATCTGAACGGCTGTTTCTGAAAACAGCTCAGATTACGTTTGCGGCCATGCTGCCGAAGAGACGATTGCCTGTTGCCTAAACGCGTGCTTTTAGCTCACCACGTTCACTATAGATAATGCCAGCAGGGTTGCAATTGCGGCACGGCGAAACAGCTTTTCACTCGATTTGCGAAACCCGTGTGAACCTATCCAGGTGCCGAGTAAATAGGTTGCCGCTCCGGGCGCCGCGGCGATAACATCATCGATTCCGGTGGTGCCGCTAACCGCCGACATCAGCGCAAAACCAAGTACCGTAAAAAAAGACCAGGAAATAATCAGCGTACGTCCCTGGTGCTTGTCGTAAGGCCCGAGCAGGATAAAGACTACCGCGACCAGCGCGATGTAACTCCCGCCGAAAACGACGCCGGCACAGATTCCGACAAAAACCAGCCAGGCGGTTGTCATCGGGTGCTTATAACGGAATCCGACCAGCATCATGACGCAGGCGGTCGCTATGATCAGTGCCATCGCACGCTTCATCCAGACTGGATCAAGCTCGATTAGCAGCCAGTGACCCAGCGGC
>CALZHS010000032.1:5054-17101 GCA_945787265.1 uncultured Gammaproteobacteria bacterium
AGCAGCCAGTGACCCAGCGGCATAAACACCAGGGTTGGCGCCACCATGCAGGCAGTCGCACGCCAGTCGATCTGGCGGTAAACCACCTTGAACAGGTAGACGCTGGCGATAAAATCGACCACCAGGATTTTCGATACGATGCTGTAGGGCGTAAAAAACAGGGTCAGAATGGCGAGCATAAATGCGGGACCGCCAAAACCGGTGAAGCCGCGGATCAACCCGGCACCGAAGGCTACAATGGCAATAATTGCCATACTGGGCTCGGCGCCGACACTGATCTGAAGAAAATCCATGTTGTTAGATCACTAGAAACCAATCCGATCGCGCAGTTTATAAAAACTCAGGCCGGCGCGTAGGTATTGCCGGCGTAAAAATGCGAGCGGAAACCGGGGCGGGCGACCGCGCACGATGGCCGGCAAGTGCATCGGCAAATGATGGTTCCCTGGTGTTTTTCCCGCTAGCCACCTGGCAAGTTCGCGACCGCTCCAGGTTGCACTGTTGACACCGTTACCATGGTAACCATAAGCAAAGTAAATCGATTTATCCTCTGGCATCCTGCCGATCGAAGGCCGAAGGTTCAGTGCAAAGCAAACCAGGCCACGCCACTGGTGGGTGTACTCGAGGTCGGCAAACTGCGGCCACATATCTGCGATCGATCGCTTAAGCTCGTCATAGGTCGCTTCGGCACCCGCCGGGTTGCCGATATGATCGGCGCGGCCACCGAGCATGAAACGACCGTCGCTCAGCAGGCGATAGTAGAAAAACATGTGTTTCGAATTAATGGCTGGACTCTGGGTATGCCAGCCTTTTTGCACGAGCTCAGACTCACTCATGGGTTGGGTTACAACGATGGCGCTTTGTACCGGTAATGGTCTGCCGCGAACACCGGGATGTAAATGCTCGGGCATGAAACCGTTACCGGTCAGAATCACCTGTTTGGCGCGCAGTGATCCGGCGGCGGTTTCCAGCAGGTGACGGCCGTCATCCTGTTTGTGCCAGTGCAGTACTTCGCTGTGCGTGTGGATCTGAGCACCCCTGCGTTCGGCAGCCGCGGCAAGCCCCCTGGCATAGCGTAACGGGTGCAGTGCAAACGATGGCCTGATCGCGATCGCACCGTGTTGATGCGGCGAGTCGTAACCGATCTCGCGAAACTCGTCCTTGCTGTGGATTGTCACGTCGACGCCGAGTAGTGTCTGCTCGAGCTCGGCATTTTTTAGCAGCTCTGTAAAATGAGCATCGCTGTCGGCAACAATAAACTCGCAGTCACCCTGCAGCAGAAAATCGATACTTTCCTCGGCACCGAGTGTACGCACCAGGTTAACCGCCTCGGCCTGGCTCTGGTAGAAGCTCCGGGTTTGTTCGACGCCGAATTTTGCCAACTGTGCTTTAAGCGAGACCTTGGTAGCGCCGGTGGTGCAAAAGCCGCCATTGCGGCCCGAAGCGCCCCAGCCGATATGGCCGGCTTCAAGCAGGCGCACGTCAATGTTGTAATCACGTGCCAGGTGCAGTGCCGCAGAAAGCCCGGTATAGCCACCCCCGATGATTGCCACATCGCAGCTTTGCGCGCCCGACAGCGCTTCAGCTGCAAGGCCTGATGCGCCCGCGGTTGCCTCCCAGTACGACGGTTGTGCCTGGTCGAACTGATAAAGGCTCGGATGAAATAAAGTCTTCATGCTAATGTTTTCCGACAACCGGCCCTCCAACTGATGCACCGATGATGAACAGGCCAAATGCTTGCCGCGAGGCACTGTCGGATACGGCTATATAGAAGCTGTTGGTAATTGAGGATAGCAAGTCGCCTGTGAGAGCTCTGTAAATGCCTGCCATCATTACCCACAAGTGTCCGGGTATCCAGGTATTATGCTTGATCGGTGGGTGCCGACTCTGGATCGGGCACTTCATGCTGTGAGCGTACTTCCGGCGTGCGATAAACGTGGGCGATGAAGCGAGCCCAGCGCCGCCGGATCTTGCGGCGCACCAGAAACGGAAAGAAGTCCAGCCAGTTCAGCGCTATCACGTCACCAAGCCCGTCGATTGCCACCAGCCGGACCTTGGTCGCGGAGGATTTCTGTACCAGCAGGTTACCGATGGTCAGGTCGTGATTGAAGATGATCAGGTTTTGCAGAAACGCGTTTTTCAGTTCGTCCAGGTAAGGCTCGAATTCCCCGATCGGGAAGCCCTGGGCCAGATACCAGTTCAGCGGCCTCGAAATTTCACCATCGTAATTACGAATCAGGTCAACCACGATGCCCTGGCCGAGGTTGGTTTCACAGAGGCCATAAAACTTCGGGATATGCTCGTCAACAACCCCGCCACGTTTTTGCAAGCTACGATAAAACTTTATTTCACGTTTGGATTGTGTGCTGATTTTTCCAGTTGAAATCTTGATTGCCTTGCGGGGGTCCTCGGGATGGACGTAACACGCGCGTTCCCTGCCCTTGCCGATTGGGTCTGAATTGATCTGCAGCATGGTCGGGGATCTAGTCCAGAATTTTGGTCAGTTGTCATCAACATAATGCCACGGCGCCCCCTCGATCATGTAATTGCATTGTGCCAGTTCCATCTGGATTGCGTGAAATCCGCGCCCGGGTTCGCCATAGTGCCGAGTGGTCCAGCCACCCTTGAAGCGGCCGTTCAAAACGCTGCTGTATTGCGTGGCGCGCGTGCACCTGGCCTGCAACGCGGACTCGATCGACGGATCACAACTGCTGCCGCTGTTGGTGCCGATATTGAAATCGGGCAAGCGGCCCTCGAACAGGAAGGGTAGCTGTGAACGAATTGAATGGCAGTCGTACAGTATGGCGTAACCGTGCGCCTGGTGTATGCGCTCGAGTTGCTGACGCAACGCGTCGTGATAAGGCTGGTGATAGCGCTGCTGACGCTCGACTATTTCGTCCTGCGACGGTGCCTGTCCGTCGAGGTATATTTCGGTCCCGTCAAAGCTTGTCGTCGGGCACAGGCTGGTCGTGTTCTGCCCCGGGTACAGCGACACATCGGCGGGGTCGCGATTCGCATCAACGACGTAGCGATGCACCGGCGTACTGACGACAGTGGCATCCGGGAGCAGGTCGTCATAGAGGCGGCTGATATGCCAGTCGGTATCGGCCCGGGCGTGGCCGACGGCGTTGAGGCGGACCAGGATTGCTTCCGGAATTTCGATACCGCCATGCGGTTGTGCCAGCAGCAGCGGGCTGCTGCCGGGCTTGACGAACGGTTTCATGAATCGAGCTGTGGCAGCAAACCGATTTCCCCCAGCGAAGCGATGATAACGCGATCCATGACCAGTTTTTTAACCTCGGCGATATCATCGGCAAGATAACGGTCGTTCTCGAGCGGCGCCACCTGCGCGCGAATTTTCTTTACCACCTGCTGCAGTCGTTCACTGGTGTTTAGCGGCGCGCGGAACTCGATACCCTGGGCGCTGATCAATAATTCGATGGCAATAATATTTGCCAGGTTGTGATTCATTTCGTTCAGTCGCCGGGCCGCATGGCAGGCCATTGATACATGGTCTTCCTGGTTGGCACTGGTCGGGGTCGAGTCAATCGAGCAGGGTGCGGCGCGCTGCTTGTTTTCGGCCATCAGCGCGGCTGCCGTAACCTCGGCCAGCATGAAACCCGAGTTAAGGCCCGGATCGGGCGAAACAAATGCCGGTAAGCCAAAATTTTGCGCGGGGTCGACCGTTGTGGCTATGCGACGCTGCGCGATCGAACCCATTTCTGCAATTGCGAGCGCGCACTGGTCGGCGCCGAACGCGACCGGTTCGGCGTGAAAATTACCGCCGGACAGGATCGAACCATCCTCGATCACGACAATCGGGTTATCGGTGACCGCGTTGGCCTCGATTTCCAGCATTTGTGCGACATGCCGGAACTGATCGAGGCAGGCACCCATTACCTGCGGTTGACAGCGGATGCTGTAAGGGTCCTGCACGCGTTGGTCGTCTTCACGATGAGATTCGCGAATCACTGATCCTTCGAGCAACGAGCGCAGGCAGAGCGCGGCATCGATTTGACCCTGTTGTCCGCGCAAGGCATGAATTTCGGAGCGGAATGGCCGCGTCGATCCCATCAATGCATCCGTCGTCATTGCACCGGAAATCAATCCCGTTTGTGCGAGGCTCCAGGCATCAAACAGACCGGCCAGGGCAAGGGCGGTCGATACCTGGGTGCCGTTGACCATACCGAGACCCTCCTTGGGGCCGAGCTTGATCGGTTCCAGCTTGGCCGCCTTCAAGGCCTCTGCTGCAGGCATATCCTTACCCTCGTAATGGGCGTGGCCTTCGCCGATCATGACCGCGGTAAGATGCGCGAGCGGGGCCAGGTCACCCGATGCACCGACCGATCCCTGTGCCGGTATCAATGGAATCAGGTCCAGTTGCAACAGGGTTTGCAGGCGCTCGATAATTTTCCAGCGTACCCCGGATGCGCCGCGCCCCAGCGACAGCATTTTCAATACGATAACCAGGCGCACCACTTCGCGCGGCAGGTTGTCCCCCACCCCGCAACAGTGCGACAGGATCAGGTTACGCTGCAGCCTGGTTGTCTGTCGTGCCGGGACTCGAGTACTGGCAAGCTTGCCGAAACCTGTATTAATGCCGTAAACGGGTTCGTTAGAGGAGGCTGCCCCGGCGACTATTTCGGCAGCAGCATCGACACGCGGTTTGCAGGATTCGTCGAGGCGCACGTTTACATTTTTGCGATAAACTCGAAGCAGGTCGGCGAGACGTGCTTCGCCTGGAGTCAACAACAGCGCTTTAGCCAATTAATTCACCCTCAGTTTGCCAGTTGATCGAGTGTGGTTCGATAATTATGCGCGATGCTTTCTTCGTCGACGTGATGACCCTGATCGATCAGTTTTACGCCACCGATATAAACATCGCGCACCAGGATTGAGTTTCCGGAAAAAATCCAGCTATCGATCAAGTCATCCTTGGTGCGGCCGTAAAGGCGCGGGTGATCGTGATCCAGCACCACGAAATCAGCGCGACTGCCCGCAGCGATGCGGCCAATGTCGCGACCGCAGGCTTGAGCACCACCTTCGAGGGCACCATCGAGCAGGTTACGACCGGTGTTGGCGATTGCGTCGGATATCAGCACGTTGCGACCGCCGGTTTGCAGCCTCATCCCGTACTCGAGCCAGCGCAATTCTTCCACCGGATCAATCGAAATGTGGCTGTCGGAACCGATGGCCCAGCAACCCTGCTTTGAAAAATATTCGCGCGCGTTGAAAAATCCATCACCGAGGTTGGCCTCGGTGGTCGGGCACAGTCCGGCAACACAGCCACTGTCTGCCATGGTTGCGGTTTCGTGATCATTGATATGGGTGGCATGAATCAGGCACCAGTTTTTGTCGATATTGAAGTTAGCGAGCAGCCATTCAACCGGACGCATACCGGACCATTCGAGGCAATCGTCGACCTCTCTGGTTTGCTCAGCCACGTGCACATGAATGGCGGCGAGACCATCGAGTGATGCAATAACCTCGTCCAGTAGTTCGCGACTGATCGCGCGCAACGAGTGCGGTGCGATTCCAACCGCGCAATTGCCATCGCCGACAACTGCCGCCTGCAGTGTTTTGACGATCTCGTTAAACCCGTCGGCGTCGTTCAGAAACCGCTTTTGCGCGTCGAGTGCCGTCGCGCTGCCAAAGCCGCCATATCGATACAGTACCGGTAATGCGGTAAACCCGATGCCAACCTGGCGTGCCGCCTGCAGGCACTGCAGGCTCATTTCGGCGCGATTGTCGTAAGCCTTGCCGCTGAGGTCATGATGCAGGTACTGGAATTCACCGACGCAGCCGTATCCGGCCTTGAGCATTTCGAGGTATAGCTGGGCCGCGATGTGGAACAGGTGATCGGGTTCGATGCGTTCCAGGTAATGGTACATGACCTGGCGCCAGGTCCAGAAACTGTCGGGCGTATCACCCGCCCGCTCACCCAGGCCGGCCATTGCGCGCTGGTGCGCATGCGAGTGCACGTTTGGAATAGCCGGGACCAGTATTTCGACCCTGTCACCGTCGGAATAGGCCATTTCCGGTGAAATCGATGCGATATTGCCGCCCGCATCAATCGCAATCTGGACTGAGTCAGACCAGCCGCCGGCCAGCAGCGCCGAATTAGCCCAGATCTTGCCTGTCATATTCAAAACCCGCCTTGCAAAAACGCAGCTACTAGCGTAACATACTTGTATATACAAGTATAGCGCACGATTACGTTAATGTCTCAAACCTTGTTTACCAATGCAACCCTTGCCTGTGTCGCTGGAGGCTCCGGTTTCGGCCTGCATGACAACTTTGCCCTACTGGTCGAAGACGACCGGATTGCCTGGCTGGGGCCGATGGCAGTGTGCCCGGAAACCGCTGATCGCGAGATAATCGACTGCGAAAACCGCCTGCTGACCCCGGGACTGATCGATTGCCACACGCACCTGGTTTATGGCGGCGATCGCGCTGACGAATTCGAGCAGCGCCTCGAGGGTGCGAGTTATGCCGAAATCGCGGCCGCGGGTGGCGGTATTGTCTCGACCGTCAAGGCAACCCGCGTCGCCAGCGCCGACCAACTGTTCGAGCAGGCGTTGCCGCGAGTGCGGCAGCTGATGAGCGAGGGTGTGACCACGCTCGAAATCAAATCGGGCTATGGTCTTGATTGCGATAATGAAATCAAGATGCTGCGCGTCGCAGGCCGGCTGGAAGCCGAGCTTGGGCTGCGTGTCCAGAAAACCTTCCTCGGGGCCCACTCGCTGCCGCCGGAATTTGATGGCCGCAGCGATGACTATATTTCGCTGGTTTGCGAGGAAATGTTGCCGCGCGCGCATGCCGAGGGCCTGGTCGATGCGGTCGACGTATTCATCGAGTCGGTCGCTTTCAGCGTGGCACAGGGCGAGCGTGTGCTGGCCCGGGCACGGGAACTGGAGTTGCCGGTTAAAGCGCATGTCGAACAGCTCAGCGACCAGGGTGGAGCCGTCATGGCGGCCGCTCATGGCGCGCTTTCGGTCGATCACCTCGAGTACTTAGACAGCGACGACGTGGCAAGCCTGGCGCAGGCTGGAACTGTCGCAGTTCTGTTACCAGGTGCGTTTTATTTTTTACGTGAACGGCAGCTTCCCCCGATTGCCGCATTACGCGAGCAGCGGGTTCCGATCGCGCTGGCAAGCGATGCCAATCCTGGCAGCTCCCCGGTGCACTCGCTATTGCTGATTATGAACATGGCCTGCACCCTCTTCCGGCTGACCCCGGCTGAAGCCCTGCGCGGTGTAACCCTGAACGCGGCGCGGGCCCTGGGTCTGGCAGACGAGATTGGCTCGCTCGAAACCGACAAGCAGGCCGACATCGTGATCTGGGATGTCGACCGACCGTCGTTGCTCAGCTATCGCGTCGGTATGAATCCCTGTGTTGCGGTCATGCAGGCCGGCCAGTGGCGCGATCGTAACCGCCTGGTGATAGCATGAGCGCGATACTCGACAGCTTCGACGATATCAGCAAGGCTTCGCCCGAGCCTATTTATCAGCAGATCAAGCAAACCATTCAACGGCGCATCGAAAGCGGTGACTGGACCGCGGGACAAAAACTGCCCTCGGAAAACGATCTCGTGGTCGCGCTCGACGTGAGCCGGATGACGATCAACCGGGCCCTGCGCGAACTGACCCAGCAGGGACTGATCAAGCGCGTGCATGGGCTGGGTTCGTTTGTCGCGGAGGCCCCGAGACACGCGAGCCTTATCGAGTTGCAGGATATTGCGCTAGAAATCGCGCAGCATGGTAAACGCCACAGTTCGCAGGTGCTCGGACTCGACGCGGTTAGCGCCCCGCCCGATGTCGCTGTACAGATGGAATTACCCACGGGTAGCAAAATCTATTACCTGCGAGCCGTGCATCATCAGGACGATTTGCCGATTCAGCTTGAGTCGCGCTATGTCAATCCAGCCGTGATGCCGGGTTTCATCGACCAGGACTTCACCGGTATTACGGCCACTGCCTACCTGTTACAGCAGTTCAAGCCCGATGAAATGGAGCATCGCGTGCGTGCCGTGATGCCGGATCAGCCGGTGCGCGACCTGCTGGCAATGCAGGATAGCGAACCCTGCCTGCAACTGATTCGACGTACCTGGAGTAATGACCAGGTGGTCACCTACGTGACGCTAACTTACCCCGGAGATCGCTACGAGCTTGGAGCGCGTTACGCCACGACCGAGTACCAGCTGCGTTAGCAGCCCCACAGGAGGATATCGAGATGCCTTTAGACCGAACTGACAATAGCCGCAAAATCCGTGCCCCGCGCGGTAGCGAACTGACCTGCAAGAGCTGGCTTAGCGAAGCGCCCTACCGCATGATCCAGAATAATCTCGACCCCGAGGTTGCCGAGAAACCCGAGCAGTTGATCGTCTACGGCGGCATCGGTCGCGCCGCGCGCAACTGGGAGTGCTACGACAAGATTCTTGAATGCCTGCGGGAACTCAATGACGACGAGAGCCTGCTGGTGCAGTCGGGCAAGCCGGTCGGGGTTTTCAAGACCCATGTCGATGCACCGCGTGTACTGATCGCCAATTCCAACCTGGTGCCGGCCTGGGCCAACTGGGAGCATTTCAACGAACTCGATCGCAAGGGCCTGATGATGTTCGGGCAAATGACTGCGGGCTCATGGATCTACATCGGCAGCCAGGGAATCGTGCAGGGGACTTATGAAACTTTTGTCGAAGCCGGCCGACAACATTTCGACGGCGACACCAGCGGTAAATGGATCCTGACCTCGGGTCTCGGCGGCATGGGTGGCGCGCAACCGCTGGCGGCGACCATGGCGGGTTACAGCATACTGTGTATCGAATGTGACGAGGCGCGCATCGATTTTCGACTGCGCACCAGGTATCTCGATAAACGCGCCGATTCGCTGGACCAGGCGCTGCAGATGATCGACGATGCCTGTGCCAGAGGGGAGGCACTGTCTGTGGGGCTGCTCGGCAACGGTGGCGAAATTCTGCCCGAACTGGTCAGGCGCGGCGCCAGGCCCGATATCGTCACCGACCAGACCTCGGCGCACGACCCGGTTAACGGTTACCTGCCGATCGGCTGGAGCATGGAACAGTGGGAAATGAAACGCGCCACCGATCCGGAACGGGTGGCTGCCGAGGCACGTAAATCGATGGCGGTGCACGTGCAGGCAATGCTCGATTTTCACGCCCAGGGCATTGCGACTGTCGACTACGGCAACAATATTCGACAGGAAGCCTTCAACCAGGGCGTTAAAAACGCCTTCGACTTCCCCGGATTTGTACCTGCCTACATCCGCCCGCTGTTTTGCAAGGGCATCGGCCCGTTTCGCTGGGTGGCACTATCAGGCGACCCGGAGGACATCTACAAGACCGACGCCAAGGTTAAGGAACTGATTCCGGACGATCCGCACCTGCACAACTGGCTCGACATGGCGCAGAGCCGGATCAGTTTCCAGGGCTTGCCGGCGCGCATTTGCTGGGTCGGCCTGGGTGACCGCGACCGCCTCGGCGTTGCCTTTAACGACATGGTCAGGTCGGGCGAACTCAAGGCCCCGGTCGTGATCGGCCGCGATCATCTCGATTCGGGTTCGGTGGCGAGCCCCAATCGTGAAACCGAGGCCATGCTGGATGGTTCCGACGCCGTCTCCGACTGGGCGCTGCTGAACCTGCTGTTGAGCACTTCAGGCGGAGCGACCTGGGTGTCCTTCCATCATGGTGGTGGCGTCGGCATGGGCTATGCGCAGCATGCGGGCCTGGTAATCTGCTGTGACGGCAGCGATGCTGCAGAGGCCCGCATCAAGCGGGTGCTGTGGAATGATCCCGCCAGCGGCGTCATGCGCCACGCCGATGCCGGCTACGAAATTGCTAAAGAGTGCGCGCGTGAACACGGTTTGAATCTCGGCGCCATCGTGCTTTAAAGCGGGTTAGTTTTGGGTTGTCATCCCCGCGCAAGCCGGGGATCTCCTGACCCAGGTACTAAACGGGCCCACAGGTTCCAGGGTCAGCGAGATGGGCAAGTCTGCCCGAGCGAAGTTAAAAAGCGCGCTTGTTTCAAACTATCCGGGCTTCATTTAGACTATTCCGCTTGTATTAATCGATTCCGATCGAACAGGACTGAATATTGAGCAGAATTGAGTTAAGCGAGTCCGACCTGATTGGAAAAGGCGGGCGGCGACTGGTTTACGCCTACCCGGACGACCCGAGCCGCTGCATCAAGGTGCCAAAGCCGGGCAGGCACAGCGATCGACAGCAGCAACGCGAGATCAAGTTTTATCAGCAGCTACAAAAAAAACCGTTCCCTACCGATCATATAACCCGATATCTGGGAACTGTCGAAACCAACCTTGGGACCGGTTATATCTATGATGCGATCCGCGATTTCGACGGGCGGGTGTCCGAGCGGTTTAAGGAGTTGATCTTAAATGGCCACGGCCAGGTATCGGATTATTTGCGCATCATGGAGACAATCGAAGACTACCTGTTCGATAACCTGATTTTGTTCTATGACATGGGACCTTCCAATATCCTTTGCCGAAAAAATGAAAACGGCGTGCTGGAACCCATTATCACAGACGGCCTGGGAGAAGTCGTCGCAATTCCGATCCTCAATTATTTCCCCTCGCTGCGACGGCGCACCATTCGTCGGCGCTGGCTGCGCCTTATCGAATACATGAATAGAAAACATGACTGGATGGAAGCCTACCGAATGCGACATTAGCCATTAGCATGGCTGACTGCCGTAATTTACGCCGCTGCAAAAAATTGTAAATCCGTCAATTCTGCTGCAGCCCGTCTTATCGATATTTGCGGGCGCTGTGGCGGATGAGCCCTTTACCCGCAGCCTGTTTAATCCAACCGGCAGGTTGAGCGGCGGCATCCGGATCTCGGTCGCGCAGGCGGGAAAAGGATTACTGCTGTGACTTGAGGTACTTTTTGATCGCGTGCGCGGCGGCGGTGAAACCGAAGCACGCGGTGACACCGACAAAGGAGCCGATTCCGGTCGCGCAGTCGAGCGTGGTGCGTTCCGGAACTTCCGGTTTCTCGTAACTGACCTCTCCGTTTGCGGCAGGGTAGAGCGGCTGCTCGGTCGAAAATACACAGTCCATGGCGTAGCGACGTTTTGGGTTGCGGCTGTAATCGAGCTGCTGGCGTAAAGTCGAGCGGACCTTGGCGAGTAACGGATCGTTAAAGCTCTGGGTTAAATCCTTAACCACGATGCGGGTTGGGTCGAGCAGGCCGCCGGCACCTCCGGTGGAGACGCAGCGAATCTTGTTGCGGCGGCAGTGATGCATTAGCGTCAGCTTGTGGCTGACATGGTCGATCGCGTCGATGACGTAATCAAACTGTGCAAAATTAAATTTCTCGACATTACCCCGGGTGACCAGGTCGTCGATCGCGCTGCAGTTGCATTCCGGGTTTATTGCAATGATACGCTGCCGCAAGGTTTCAACCTTGGAGTGTCCGATGCTGTCGGTTGCGGTGTGCAGTTGCCGGTTGGTATTGCTGATGTCGATATCGTCGTGATCAATCAACGTGATATTTCCGATACCCGAACGCACGCAAGCCTCGGCGGCCCAGGACCCGACCCCGCCGATACCGACGATACAGAAATGCGCCCGCTGCAGCGGCTCAAGCGCGGCCTCTCCGAAAACACGCGCCAGTCCGGCAAATCGCTGCAGGTAATCTTCGCTCAGCATTTGACGATTTATTCTATGTTGACGAGAGCAGTTTATTGGTCTGTGGTTCTGCTGTCATTATTATCGAGTCGAACCAACCTTATATTGTCCCCGGCCTCGCGCTTCGCCGGGGATCAAATCCGCGGAGTGCAAAAAAAGCCATTGGAATTCTTCCTATGGCCGGAATGACTTATCTGGGAGGAGATAAGAATCGAGGAGTCGTGGTCGATTTCACCTGGCCAGGAACCACAGCTTACCAACCGAGTTATACAGATTGGTGAAATACCGGTCGGAATCGAGATCAGAAGAGAATTTTTTATCCAAACGTGAAATCGGTTTGGTCTCGGTTGCATCTGTCATTACAATAGAAGGTTGCAACCTGGAAC
>CALZHS010000033.1 GCA_945787265.1 uncultured Gammaproteobacteria bacterium
TCGGCATCAACCGGGTCATTTGATAAAGGAATTCGTAGTGAACCATGACGCACAGCGCGACCACGATACAAATTATCGGAAATACGATCAAGGCTAACCTCCCAAATTCATTCAGCTCCGGTTGTGGATGGAATCTTACCACCATCGACAATATGGCTGGACAGGCCTGATTCAAGCGGCATCAGGGTGTTGCCAAGCGAAAGGATTATGCGACAATAGATCTTTTGTCTGACAGATCGATCCTATGAGCAATTCTGAACTACTGGCGAGTTTGCAAGCCAGCTTTATTGGGCGAGACACCGAGTACCCCACCGTGGACGGCAAGCGCGGCCCGCGCGTTTACCTGGATTCGGCTGCCTCGACGCTGATGATGGCACCGGCCTACGACGTCGGCCATGAGTTCCTGGAGCACTATGCAAGCACCCACTCGGACCTGCATTACGCGGCGCGCGGTGCTTCGCATGCCTTCGAATGGGCGCACCAGCGCGTACTCGAATTTGTCGACGCCGATCCCCAACAGTACTGTGCTTTCTTTGCCGGCAGCGGCGCGACAGCCGGCTTCAACCGCATGGCGTCCAGCCTCTCCCGCGCGCGCCCCGAACGCGAAATCGTGCTGGTATCGGAGATGGAACATCACTCCAATGACCTGCCGCACCGGCATCACAGTTCGCACGTGGTCCACGTACCCTGCATGGGAGAATTCGAGCGTTACGGCGGTCTCGACATGGACCGTCTGCGCGAGATATTTGACGAGCATGGCGACAACATCAATTACATTGCGGTCACCGGTGCAAGCAACGTTTCGGGCGCCATCACGCCACTCGCGGAAGTCGCCGAGCTGGCTCACTCGGTCGGCGCTTTCCTGCTGGTCGATGCCTCGCAAATGATTGCGCATGCGCCCGTCAGCATGAATGACGCCGATATCGATGTGCTGGTGTTTTCGGGTCATAAAATTTACGCACCCGGCTCACCGGGAGCAGTCATTGCGAAGAGCTCCCTGCTCAACGCTATCAAGCCCGCCGAACTTGGCGGCGGCATGGTCGACGATGTCTACATTGCCGAGTACATGCCAACCGATACGCTGCCCGACCGTGAAGAAGCCGGCACCCCGAACATCGTGGGTGCAATTACCCTCGGCGCAGTACTCGACCTGTTGACCCGGGCCGGCATGGACAAGGTGCGCGAAAAAGAAATCGGCCTGATCGACCTGGCCTGGAACGGGTTAAAGGCAATTGAGGGCGTATCGGTTTACGGGCCGAATCCCGAGGATGTCCCGAGAACCGGCACGATCGCTTTCAATATCAAGGGATTCGACCACGGCCTGACCGCGGCTGCGCTCAACGATTATTACAACATCCAGGTTCGCAACGGCTGTTTTTGCGCGCACCCTTACGTGCGCGAACTGCTGAAAAAGGAAATGTGGGACATGGACATCGATCCCGATGCGCCGAATGCCGAGGCCGACGTCGAGCGCAAGCGCGGTATGGCGCGCGCGAGCCTGGGGCTTTACACCACCCGCGCCGATATCGAGGCTCTGCTGGTCGCGGTACGCGATCTCGCCAGTCGGCGTGATGAAATTCTTGCCGTATATGAGCCTATCGGATCAAACGGTTATCGACATACCAAATTTGAACCGGCGCCCGTCGATATTTTCGATCCGGAACGCTCGCTACAGGGTTACCTGGCTCACCCCGCCTGATATAAAAATTACAGCGACTGGCCCCGGGGCCCGTTTTTCAGGAATCCCTGGACACTGCCTGCTGGTCGAAAAAGGACGCCGTCGTTGGCAACTGTGGTAACGGGATATCGTATTCACGGCTGCGGATATGGTTAGTTCTCTCACCGCGCACAATTTCACCCTGGTAAATACTCGGGACCGGATTGGGGGAGCATGGGATCGCGTCTTCGGCCGAGTAAACCGCAATAAACAGCGTTCGGGGATTGGTCGAAAGATTCGGCGACGAACCGTGTAACAGCCGCGTATGCATCAGGCACACCGATCCCGCCTTGCCGGTACAGGTTACCGCGTTGTCTATGCAGTCAAGCGCTACCGAATCCGCCACCGCTCCGGTAAATATCCCGTCGTGCCATAAATCGTAGATCTCGCCGCGATGCGATCCCGGCAACACCTGCAGTGGACCGTTTTCCACGGTCACTTCGTCGACCATGAGGAGGGCAGTCACCAGGTCATCGTTACTGTGCGGCGTAAACGGGAAATCCTGGTGCCATTTAACCTCGGTGGCGGCACCCGGCAGCTTGGAATTAATTTTACTGTGATGAAACTTCATGTTGGGGCCGATCAACTCGGCGACACAGTCGGTCATCGTACTGTTACGCATGACTTCGTAATACGCGTCCGATATGTCGGTAGGCGCATTGACACGACGCAGCGTGGGCTTGTCGGCGCTATGGCCGGGCTCGACATCGAAGCGGGGCCGGTGATCGATGGTCTCGCCGTAGGGTGCCTGGTGCGAGCGACTTTCCTGGACCCATCCCTCGAACTGCTCGCGCAGCGCGGCAAGCTGCGCACTGCTTACCGCATTTTCGACGACCAGGTAACCCTGTTCTGCAAAAAACTGTTTTTGTTGCGCGCTTAGAGACATCGAGACTCTGCCCTCAAAAATGCGAATATAGCCGAAACGCCCGGGTGACACCATTACGGGTTCTCCGGTCAGTGATTTCGTGCTACTGACGTAACGCCTGATTGACATCGCTGCCCTTCGGCCGTACTAATGTTTATTTTTAACCGGTACCCATCCGATGAGCTTAAAATCAGTAACAGACAAGGGCCTGCAGACCCTTGCGATTCACGCTGGAGAAAATCCCGACCCGGCCACCGGGGCCTCGGCGCCAAGCCTGGTGATGTCGAGTACCTTCGTGGTCGACGAGGAAATCAGTTTTTCCGCCAACAACCTGACCGCGGAAACGCCGTTTGTTTACACGCGCTGGGACAACCCGACCACGCAACAGCTCGAGCAAAAGCTCGCGGTGCTGGAACAGGCCGAGGCCTGTATTGCGTTTGCCTCGGGCATGGCGGCAAGCGCCGCGGTCATGCTGGCTCACCTGAGCCAGGGCGATCACCTGGTCATTAGCAATACCAACTACCCGGGCACGGCCGAGTTTGCGCGCGATACGCTGACCCGGCTTGGCATCGAGGTCACCCCGGTCGATACCTCGGAGCTCGCGAACATCAGTGCCGCGATGCGCGACAATACGCGCATGGTCTGGCTGGAGACCCCTTCCAATCCGCTACTGCGAATCTCGGACATCAAGGGCGCGGCTGAGATCGCGCACACACAGCAGGCTCTACTGGTTGTCGATTCAACTTTTGCGTCACCCATCGCAACGCGCCCGCTGACGCTCGGTGCCGAACTGGTGGTGCATTCGCTGACCAAGTACATCGGTGGTCACGGCGACGCCATGGGCGGTTCAGTCTGCGGCAATCAGGCACTGCTCGGCCCGTTGCGCGGCGAGGCACTGGTGCACTACGGCGGGGTTATCAGTCCCTTTAATGCCTGGTTGATCATGCGCGGCATGGCGACCCTGCCGCTGCGCATGCGCTGCCACGAACAGAATGCTGTTGCGGTGGCGAGCTTCCTGGAGACGCATGAAGGAGTTGAAAAGGTGCTCTATCCGGGCCTTGAGTCGCACCCGCAATATGCACTGGCAAAATCACAAATGGACAATTTCTCCGGCATGATCAGTTTTCGTACCGCCAACGCCAAAGCGGTCGCAGAGCGCATGATGAAAAAGTTGGAGGTGATTCATTACGCGGTATCACTGGGACACCATCGCAGCCTGGTCTACCTGATGCAAACCGAGGACCTGGTCGGTTCGTCCTATCGCCTCGAAGACGCGGAACTGGAAAAGTACCGGGCAGCCGCCGGCGAGGGTATTTTTCGGCTCTCGGTCGGACTCGAAGATACCGATGACCTGATCAGGGATCTCGAGACAGTGCTGTGAGGATCGAACTCAAGCCCGGCACTAATTCGGGCCGGCAACGTGCCGCCTGTTTTATCCCTCAGTATTGGGCCGCGATTTCACGGTTGACGCGGTAATAGCCGTCGCCCTTGTGTTTTACATGCTGCCCGGTATAGGCATGCAGTGCCGGCAGGGCATGGAAGGGTACCGACGCGAGAAAGTGATGTTCGGCATGATAAGGCATGTTCCAGGCAAGAAAGTTAAGCCATGGCGTGGTGTAGGTAGTGCGCGAATTTTCGAGCATATTGTCACTGAAATCACAGCCGCCGTGCTCGGCCAGCAGGTACAGTCGCAGCATGGGCTGGCCAACCAGCGCCGGTAAAATCCAGTACCACCATAGGACGCCGCTGGACCAGATCACACTAAACAACAGCAATAGCGCATAGCCGGCGAGATGAAAGCGGGCTTCGTTAATAATCTTTTTATGGTAGCGTTCCTCGATATAGCCTTCATCGACAGTACCGAGAGCATGTCGCCAGATTGCAACCATGCTTTGCCACCAGGTCGGCAGGCCGGTGAGATAAAACCAGTAGTGCCTGCGCACCATTGGTTTCATATCGAGTAATTCCGGGTCGCGCTCCGGATCTTGCGTATGCCGATGATGCGCGTAGTGGAAAGCGCGAAAACTCTGAAACGGCAACAGCAACAGGAATCCGCAAACAGCGGCAACCAGGTTATTGAGCCAGCGGGTTTTAAACACTGTGAAGTGCAGCGTTTCGTGCAGCGGTGCAAACAGGAATATCAGCAAGGCGCTGTATATCGGCAGGCTCAACATCAGCCAGATGCTGTCCCGGGTCAGGTGCAAACCGAACCCGGCAAACAGCAGCATCGCGAGATGGGCGCCTAGCTGCAAGAGACCTTTCGCATCCGAACGCTGCGTCAATTGCTGCAGTAGGTCGGGTGGTAATTCATAGGTTGTGCTTTTACTCATGACATTGGGTAGGTTTCGATAACCCGGTATTGTACGCCATTGTCGATCTGCTGAACCTCGATGAGCGCAAACTGGCTGGCCCTCCAGCATATCGGTTCGAAGCTCTCGTGTTCGGGGATGCGATCAATTTTACGCGCCATCGTGACGTGTGGATTATAATCCCGCGACTCTGGCTGGTAGTCACAGCGTCGCAATCGCTGTCCCAGCTGCTGGTGCAGTTCGAGCAAGGCAGCAGGCGTTTCGCGGCAACCCAGCCACGCAACCCGGGGTTTTTTAAAAACACCCTGGCAATCGATACTAAGCTCGAAGGCTTTCATTTTTACCAGCCTCGCCTGCTCACGCAGGCAGGTCAGCTGGTCAAAATAAACGTTGCCGATGAAGTGCAAAGTCAGGTGCAAATTGTAGCGAGGTACGCGCCGCGCCGGGCGTTCGACCGGTATCGTGTTACTGGCCCCGTGTAAAGTTTTGCGCAAGGCATCATCCGGCCATAGCGCGAAAAAAATCCGGATATCTTTCTTATCTCTCACTAATCCGTAACGGGTACGTCCGGCACCCAGATATAACCGTCGTCATCGATGACATGCACCTCGCGCAATCCATGGTCCGGTTGATCGCGTGGCCCGTCCAGTATCGTGAATCCCTGACTCTGCGCGCGTGTCGCGACCGCATCAGGGTCGCAGTGGTGCAGCCGCAATTCCATGCCGGCACCACGCCGGGGAGCCGACTGTGTATCTGCCAGCAAAGGGTGCTTATCGTAGGTATGATCGGCATGCACCATCCAGTTACTGCCATATCCGCGCAGGATTAGTAAATCCTCGTCCTGGTGCAGAACTTCCGCCTGCAGAACATCTCGCTGAAAAATCAACGCGCGCGCCAGGTTGGCCGTTAACAGGTTTATGGTAAAGCCAGACAATGACTGGCCGTAATCAGGTGCCGCCATGAACGGCGTGGTCGTGCTTTTTTTCATTTTTAACTGTCGAAATAATGGGTTAAGACAAGTGACAAAACTGATGAACCGATAACCGACTTGATATATTAAGCCCTGCCCCGAACCAGATCACGCTTTTTCAGACACCTTTTCAGCCGGCCGGCAGTCTCAATCGGCTAATACTCCAGCCGCAAAAAGCGAGTATCGACATGAACACGATAATCATACCCTGCCATCCGATCCCTTCAAATAAATAGCCCGGCAACCAGGAACCCAGCGCTCCGCTGAAGTAATAAACCGACACGTAAACCCCGTTAACGACACCCTTGTGTTCCCGCGCCAGGTGATTCGCGAGTCCCGAGAGCAAAGCATGAATCAGGAAAAAGCCCGCTGCCAGGAAGAACATCATGACTATGAGCCCTTTATAGGCAACCAACAGGAGCATCAAAAGGCCAAGTGAATGAATCAACAGACCCAGCCACAATCCCTTGCGTTCATCCCGCAAGCGCTTGCTGATCGACTCACTGAAAAAAGAGACCGGGGCGCCGACCAGGTAACCCAGGTAAAGCAGCGAGATCAGGAACGGAGTCGCGGTGGCGTCAATATTCTGCAGATGAAACGGAACAATGTTCAGTATCCCCGAAAATACGAAAAACACCGAGGCCAGCGCCATCAGCATGAAACGAAAGTTCCGGTTCAGCAATACCCGCGAAATACTCCTCGGATCGAGGCGGGCAAAATTGATATCGGCGTCGGATTCCACGCGGGTCAGCAACAGCAGTGGAACAAGCTGCATCAAACCCATGATGACAAAGGCGCTGCGCCAGTCGAACGAACTCGCGAAAATACCACCCAGCAGGCGGCCACTGAAACCCCCGAGGATGGTTGCACCGATATAAAACCCCATCGCCCGACGTACCATCTGCGCTGGCACCATGCTCGCACAGTAAGTCATCAGGGCGGTAAAAATGGCCGGCAACAGCAGGCCCTGCAGCAGTCGTAACAGGATCAGATGCCAGAATTCCTCGGCGAAGTAGAAACAAACCTGGTCAAGTGCCAGCAACGCGAGCGCGACCGATAACATCAACCTGGCCGGGATAGCCTGCAGAAAATATCCATACAGCGCGGGGGCGATTGCCAGAGGTAGCATCGCTACGGTCATCAACAATCCTGCCTCCCCTGCGGAAACCCCAAAATTTTCGGCCAGCAGCGGCAGCATCGGCTGCGGGATATACAGCGTGCTGAACGAAATAATGGTCGCGATCAGCGCGATGACGAGGTTACGGGTGAAGATCATCGGCGAGCGCGTTGACGTCAGCAAGACGGCCAACGATATAAACCATCCCAGGCGTATCGATCGCAAATTTCGCTTTCGTAATATTGATAATGGCGAGGTGGCAAGCCAGCACTTCGAGCTCCCTGAGTATTTAACGGCATGATAACCGTGTGGAGGATTGACGGGAATATGAATTGTCAGCCCGCAGGATACAGTTGTCACCCCGCGGGACCCCGGCTGTCATCCCGCGACTTGACCCGAAGCGTCGGACCGGCGGGATTCAGCAACCAGGCAGCAGAAATCGATTACTTCTGTTACCGGTGAGTTGGTATGATGTGCGTTCTTCGAACGCGATTGTTTGACTGGATGCCGTGTCAGGCACGGCATGACCCTAACTTAACCGGCACAGATAATAATAAATCAAATATGGAACTGTGGATTCCACTTACGATTGCCGCGGCGTTTTTTCAGAACATCCGATCGGCCATGCAGAAGCATCTCCAGGGCAAGCTTTCGACGCTGGGGGCTGCCTACGTGCGTTTTTTGTATGCCTGGCCGATCGCGTTGCTATACCTGTTTGCCGCCATCGTGATCGAAGGCCACCCGCTTCCGGGCTTTAGCGCCAGTTTCCTGATCTACGCACTGCTCGGCGGCATTTGCCAGATCATGTTCACGATCTTCCTGCTGTGGCTGTTTTCGTTTCACAACTTCGCAGTCGGTACCACATTTTCCAAGCTCGAAACCATCATGGTCGCCATATTCGGGCTACTGTTACTTGGTGACAAACTTACCCCCGGGGTCGTCATCGCGATCGCAATGAGCACGGTGGGTCTGGTCGTGTTAAGTGCCGGCCAGGCAAAGATCAGCCTCGCCAATTTGATCAATGGTTTGTGGCGCTTACCGACGCTGATAGGTCTTGCCTGCGCCGCCTGGCTCGGCATGAGCGTGGTCCTGTTCCGGGCCGCCTCGCTATCGCTAAACCTGGATAGTTTCATGGTGTCCGCGGCGTTCACGCTGTTGATCGTGTTGATCCTGCAAATCGCGATCATGACGGTGCTGATTGGTATCCGTGAACCTGGCCAGCTAGCCAGGGTCAGGACACACTGGCGCCCGGCGATGCTGGTGGGTATCAGTGGCGGCCTGGCTTCGATCGGATGGTTCAGCGCGTTTACGCTGCAAAACGCGACTTACGTACGTGCACTCGGGCAGATCGAGCTGATCTTCACGTTTATCGCAACACTGCTGTTTTTCCGGGAAAAAGTTGCACGCGCCGAGATCGCGGGCATCGCACTGATCACCGCCGCGATCATCATTATCCTGCTGTCGAGTTAACCCAGTCGCGCCACAATCGCGGCACCGCAGTCGCTGCAGCTGGACGCGCCGCCCATGTCGGGTGTCAGGTTGTCGCGCTCGCGAATAACGTCTTCGATGGCGGTGACAATGGCATCGTGCGCATCCGCGTGGCCGAGATGCTGCAGCATCATCGCCGCGGACCAGATCTGCCCGATCGGGTTGGCGATCCCCTGGCCTGCAATATCCGGTGCCGAACCGTGCACCGGTTCAAACATCGACGGAAAATTACGTTCCGGATTGATATTGGCTGACGGTGCGATGCCGATGGTACCGGTAACGCCCGGACCCAGGTCGGACAGGATATCGCCAAACAGGTTGGAGCCCACGACGACATCGAAAATTTCAGGCTTGTTAACGAAGTGCGAAACCAGGATGTCGATATGATACTTGTCCATATCAATTTCCGGATAGTGCTCGGCCATCGCGGCGGCCCGCTCGTCCCAGTAGGGCATGGTATGGATGATACCGTTGGACTTGGTTGCCGAAGTCAGGCGTTTGCGTGGCCGCGACATGGCCAGTTCAAAGGCATACTTTAAAACCCGATCGGTACCCTTGCGCGTGAAGATCGATTGCTGCATCGCCATTTCGTCGTCAGTGCCGGCGAACATCCGTCCGCCCACGTTCGAGTATTCGCCCTCGCAGTTTTCGCGCACCACGTAAAAGTCGATATCCCCCGCTTTCTTACCGACCAGCGGGCACTGCATGCCCTCGAACAACCTGACCGGCCTGAGGTTGATGTATTGCTGGAACTCGCGCCGGATTGGAATCAGCAGACCCCACAGCGAAACGTGGTCGAGAACGGTAGGGAATCCGACAGCCCCAAGAAAAATTGCGTCGAACTTCGATAACTGCTCGATGCCGTCCGCCGGCATCATCGCGCCGGTTTCGAGATAGCGCTCGCAGCTCCAGTCGAAATGTTCAAATTCAAAGGAAATGTTGAACCGTGGCGCGAGCGTTTCGAGCACCCTGATGCCCTCGGGTACAACTTCCATGCCGATCCCGTCACCCGGGATGGACGCGATTCGATAGGAAGTCATGGATC
>CALZHS010000034.1 GCA_945787265.1 uncultured Gammaproteobacteria bacterium
TGGTGGTTATCCTGGCCCTGTTCGGCAGCATGGTGTTGTATAGCGCCAGTGGATCCGACCACGCCGTCGTGATTCGTCAAATGATCCGAATCGTGGTCGCACTTTTACTGCTGTTGGCGGTTGCGAATATACCGCTGCGAGTGATTCGAAAGATCTCGATCTGGCTATACATTGCGGGTGTTGCGATGTTGCTCGCCGTCATGTTCTATGGCGAAGTTGGCAAGGGCGCACAGCGCTGGCTGGATCTCGGATTTATTCGATTTCAACCATCGGAGATCCTGAAGCTTGCGGTGCCCATGATCGTCGCGACCTATCTGGCCAATCGGGTATTGCCGGTTGGTTTGAAGGAATTGGTGGTTTCGTCGATACTGGTATTAATTCCGGTGTTATTGATAGCAAGACAACCCGATCTCGGTACTGCTATCCTGGTTGCCTGCGCCGGTTTTTTCGTGCTGTTTCTTGCCGGCGTTCGTTGGAAGGTCATGATCAGCCTGGGCCTGCTGTTTTCGCTGATGGCGCCCCTGCTGTGGAAGTTTGCATTGCGCGACTATCAGCGTGATCGCATTTTGACCCTGCTGAATCCCGAAAGCGATCCCCTCGGGTCGGGTTATCATATCATCCAGTCAAAGATAGCGATCGGCTCGGGTGGTGTTTATGGCAAGGGCTGGTTAAATGGGACACAGTCGCAGCTGGACTTCATTCCGGAGCGCTCCACCGACTTCATTTTTTCGGTGTTCGGTGAAGAGTTTGGATTCTTTGGCAGCATTGTCCTGATATTAATCTATGTGGCAATTATCTTCCGCGGGCTTTATATTGCGGCGAATTCCACGGAAAATTTCGGACGACTGCTCGCTGGTGCACTCAGCCTGACATTTTTTGTTTACCTGTTCGTAAATACAGGTATGGTAGCTGGCATGCTACCGGTGGTGGGGGTGCCTTTACCCTTGATCAGCTACGGTGGTACTTCGATGGTGACCCTGATGATGGGCTTTGGTTTAATTATGTCGATTCGATCAGCAAAGCGATTTCTGGTTTGATGAAAAAAATACTTTTCATCATTCTTTTATTAATGACCCCTGTGGTGTCTGCGCTCGAAATACCGGGTGGCGATTACCGGGATCGGGACGACGTGGTTGCCTTTGTCAAGCGTATCGCCGCGGAAACAAGCTATAGCGAACAGGAACTTGTGGATTTGTTTGCACAGGTAAATAAGCAATCCCACCTGTTTGAAAAACTGGATCGGCCTGCGGAAAAGGAGCTCGAGTGGTACCAGTACCGGCGTATTTTCATCAAGGACAAGCGCATCGACCAGGGCGTCAAGTTCTGGCTCGAACATCGCGAACTGCTTGCCGAGGTCAGTGAAAAAATGGGAGTACCCGCGGAGATAATCGTTGCGATTATTGGGGTCGAAACTTTTTACGGTATTTATAAAGGCAAAGATCCCGTGTTTGACAGCCTGGTCACGTTGGCGTTTGACTATCCTCGTCGGGCCCCGTTTTTCAAGCGTGAACTGGAGGAGTTTCTGTTGCTTTCCAAGGAGCAGGGATTTGACGCGCGTGCGCTGCGGGGATCCTATGCCGGCGCGATGGGTATGCCGCAATTCATTGCTTCGAGCTATCGTAACTATGCGATCGATTTTGACGAGGATGGACAGACCAATTTGTTTGACAGTATTCCTGATATAGCTGGCAGCGTGGCAAACTATTTCGTCAAACACGGGTGGCAGCGCGATGGGCGTGTCGCACGGCCGCTTGTAGTCAGCGAAAACAATACCGTCGATCGCCTCAAGCCCGGGGTTAAAACCGACTACAAGTGGGCACAGTTACAACAGAGTGGCCTGACGTCACAATTCGATATCACCGAGGAGACGCCGGTAGCCCTGGTCAAGCTGCAGCAGAAAGACCACCCGGAATACTGGGCTGGATTTCAGAATTTTTATGTCATAACGCGTTATAATCACAGCGAACTTTACGCGATGGCCGTTTACCAGCTTGCCAAACTTATCAGTCGGGAGTTTAAAAAGTTGATATGACTCGATATCTCGTCTTTCTGTTGCCGGTAATTTTAACGCTTGGCGGCTGTACCTTCGGGGTGCCGGTCGGCGACCGGTCGGGCGTGCAGGGCTCGGGGGTTCCAAAAACAACCCGTTCGGAGCAGGGAAATCCGGCATCCTACGTTGTGTTTGGCAAACGCTACCGTGTCCTCAATAGTGCCGAGGGCTTCAGGCAACGTGGTGTCGCCTCCTGGTATGGGACCAAGTTTCATGGCCGTCCAACCTCCAGCGGCGAAGTCTATAACATGCATGCCATGACGGCGGCACACAAGACACTGCCCATACCGGTTTATGTGCATGTCAAAAACCTGGATAACGGTCGCTCGATTGTCGTCCGGGTTAATGACAGGGGTCCATTTATCGATGGTCGAATAATCGACCTGTCTTACGCGGCAGCGAAAAAGCTTGGCGTCGACGGACCCGGTACTGCCAATGTCGAGATCAGCGCCCTGGGTCCCGGCGAGAGCAAGCCCAGCAGCGTGGTGCGCAGTATCCCGTTGACCGATGAGGCAGATACGAGTATCCCGCTATATATTCAAATGGGTTCTTTTGCTGATCCCGTGAACGCAAGTAACCTGGTTCAAAATCTGAGAAATGCTAACGAGTCCACGGCGCAGGTATCGCGCCTGCAAACCGATAACGGGCCCTTTTACCGGGTGCGGGTTGGACCCCTGTACGATATCGACGAGGCAAATGCAATCGTCAGGCGTCTCAAGATCAAGGGTTTTCAAACCGTTCGTATCGTGGTGGCGGACGCTTCCGAATAAACCTTGTGAGCAATGTCAGCGATCGATACAATCGCGTCTCGTTTCAAGCCCGTTGTAAGTAATAAGCCAATATGAAAATCGCCACGCTCTTGTTGTCCGTTATTGCGGTGCTCTATTCCGCCTCAGGCTTGGCCGCCGCCAAACCTATTCCGGATCCCCCGGCAATCGATGCGACCAGCTATATCCTGATCGATTTTGAATCAGGTAGAGTGCTGGCGGAAAAAAATCCGGACGAACATATTGAGCCGGCCAGCATTACCAAGTTGATGACGGCTTACCTCGTTGACAAGGCAATCGCCGACGGGGACATCTCCCTGGATGACATGGTCACTATCAGCGAAAAGGCCTGGCGCATGAAAGGGTCCAAAATGTTTGTAGAAGTAGGCAAGCAGGTATCGGTTGAAGACTTGCTTAAAGGTTTGATTATACAGTCGGGTAATGATGCCAGCGTAGCATTGGCCGAACATGTTGCCGGCTCGGAATCGGCCTTTGCGGGTTACATGAATCACCAGGCACAGGTGCTTGGAATGACCAACAGCAATTTTATAAACGCAACTGGATGGCCCCATAAGGATCATTACAGCAGTGCGCGCGATATCGCGGTATTGACCCAGACAGTTATCCGCGAGTTTCCGGAATCTTACAGATTTTACAAAGAACGCGAGTTCACCTTCAACGAGATAAGGCAGTTTAATCGGAATCGACTGCTGTGGCGTGATGAAACCGTGGACGGGGTGAAAACCGGCCATACCGAGGCAGCGGGATTTTGCCTGGTGGCTTCGGCGGAGCGCGAAGAAATGCGGCTGATATCCGTGGTGCTGGGCACCGAATCAGACAAAGCGCGGACACAAAGTAGCCAGTCGCTTTTGAATTACGGCTTCCGTTACTTCGAAACGCACCAACTATATCGTGCCGAAGAGGTGTTGAAGACAGCAAGAGTCTGGTACGGCGAGCAGGAGCAGGTCAGCATGGGTGTGGGTAAGGATATTCATATCACGATTCCGCGGGGACGCTACGGGGATCTCGATGCTGCGATGGAAATCGACCGCGAAATTTCAGCGCCCATTACCCAGGGACAGCAACTCGGCCAGGTCAGCATAAAACTCGATGATGAACTGGTTCTGACGGAAAACATCGTCGCGATGCAGAATGTGGCAGCAGGCAGTTTCTTTGCCAGGGCGCTGGATAGTATCAAGTTAATGTTCCGCTGATGAACAGAGACCTGGGAGCCGGTGAATCTGCGCTGGCGTTGATCGATTATCCCAGTCGGTTTCCGCTCAAGGTGTTTGGCAAGCAAACCGATGATTTCGAAACCATTGTGCTGGCATTGGTCAGATCCAGATGCCCGCAAGCAGAGCATATCGAGGTTCGTCGACGTGTCAGCAAAGGTGGAAAGTACCAGGCATTGACGCTCACTTTTACCGTCTACAGTCAGCAACAGCTCGAAGAGATTTACCGGGACCTGTATGACTGCGAAGCGGTCGTAATGTCACTTTAGGGTACAGCGCGGCGGTTGCAGCTAGAGCATCATGGCCCGATTTCCTTCAAAATGCTGATTGACTCTCGTGTACACTCCAGCCTGTGGATTCTTGTCAAACTTGTTCGGTGCAGGTGAAGACCTTGCCAAAGCCTATCGTAGTCAGTTACCTGGGCAGGTCTGATTACCAGGGGACCTGGGATGCGATGAAGGAGTTCACCAATCGGCGAAATCCGCAAACCCCTGATGAACTCTGGATTGTTGAGCATGCCCCGGTTTTCACCCAGGGCCTGAATGGGCGTGCCGAACACTTGCTGGATCCCGGCGATATCCCGGTTGTGCAGATTGATCGGGGTGGTCAGATTACCTACCACGGACCAGGACAGTTGGTGCTTTACTGCCTGCTTGATATCACGCGACTTGGCCTCGGCGTTAAAGGACTGGTTGCCAGGATCGAAAAATCTGTCATCGATTTACTCGGGCTTTACCAGGTGGTGTCGCACACCCGGGAAGGAGCACCGGGTGTTTATGTTGGTAAAGCCAAGATTGCCGCGCTCGGTTTGCGCATACGAAAAGGATGTTGTTATCATGGCCTGAGTTTAAACGTGGACATGGACCTGGAACCGTTCACACGGATTAATCCATGTGGTTACGCGGGTCTTGCAGTAACACAGTTGAGTGACTTCGGTGTCACCGATGGGATCGAGCAGGTGGGTCAAAGTCTGGCCGATATACTGATTGGAAATTTAAGTGAAAAAGAACCAGGTTATTCAGGGCGTTAAGCTCAAGGGTGCCGACAAGGTGGCCCGTATCCCGATCAAGGTGGTACCGTCGAGAACGGTGCAGCGCAAGCCATCCTGGATTCGCGCCAAGGCACCCACCGGCGATCGGGTCAAGCAGCTGAAAGCGCGCTTGCGCGAGAACAGCCTGTTTACGGTCTGCGAAGAGGCATCCTGTCCCAATCTCGGCGAGTGTTTTTCCAAGGGTACTGCCACCTTCATGATCATGGGTGATATCTGTACCCGGCGTTGCCCGTTTTGCGATGTCGGCCATGGCCGGCCGAATCCGCTGGATCTGGATGAACCGGTAAACCTGGCTCGGACGATTAGTGACATGGGACTTCGCTACGTCGTCATCACGTCAGTCGACCGGGATGATTTGCGCGATGGGGGTGCACAGCATTTCGTCGATTGTATTCATGAAACGCGCAAGCTGAATCCCGAAATCAAGATTGAAATTTTAACCCCGGATTTCCGTGGCCGCATGGATGTCGCACTCGAAATCATGATCCAGGCGCCGCCGGACGTCTTCAATCACAACCTCGAATCGGTGCCCTCGCTGTACCGAAAAATTCGTCCGGGATCTGATTACCAGTGGTCTTTGGACCTGCTGCAGAAGTTCAAGCAGCTGCACCCGCAGGTCCCAACCAAGTCCGGGCTGATGCTTGGGCTCGGTGAAGAGATCGACGAGGTCAAGCAGGTCTTGCGCGATCTGCGTGCTCATGACGTGAACATGCTGACCCTGGGTCAGTACCTGCAACCCAGCCTGGATCATCTCGCCGTCGAACGTTTCGTCACTCCGGATGAATTCGATGAGCTTGGTGCGTACGCCGAATCAATCGGTTTCGACCAGGTCGCCAGCGGCCCGATGGTGCGCTCCTCCTACCACGCCGACCTGCAGGCCGAATCCGTCCTCAACGCTTAATTCTTTAGCTTCAAAACGCCACCTCGGGGAGAAGCTCACAAAAGACGCTGCCAACCGGCGCAAGCGCCGGTTGGTCCATCCATGGAATCGCTTGGAGCGCGGCCTCCCTGCCGCGCTACACTTTTGTGAGCTTCTCCCCGAGGTGGCCTGCAAATTTATAGACCCGTAATATTAGTCGTCCGATGTCCAAGAAAATTACTAAGTGATAGAAACAATGCGGAAGGCAACCGCAGAAGCCCCTCGCAACGTAATGGCTGGGTGCCGAAAACGCATCGAATTTAAAGGGTCAGGCCGCATGGATGCGGCCTGTGGCGAGTCGAGACACGGATGTCGAGTCTCGCCTTGCCGTTTAAATTCGATGCGTTTTCGGGAAGCCGTAGGCCACCCAGCTAGTTGCGAGGGGCTTCTGCGGTTGCCGTTTGTTGCAATAGCAGCTCGTGCGCGGGATGATCGTTGATTATTGGTCGTAGATGGTGGCGATGGGCTGGCGCTTGTGCGCGGTGGTCAGGAAGATGTGGATGATGCGCTGCTCTGCATCGGGATCGATTTTTTTGCCCTCGAGGAAATCATCGATCTGCTCGTAGCTCAAGCCGAGGGTTTCCTCATCGGGCTTGGACGGCGCAAGTGACTCGAGGTCTGCGGTCGGGGTCTTGGTGATGATTTGTTCGGGTGCGCCGAGCTCGGCCGCCAGCTGCCGCACCTGGCGTTTGTTGAGCCCAAATAATGGCACCAAATCGCAGGCGCCATCGCCGTACTTGGTATAAAAACCGGTTACGTTTTCGGCCGAGTGATCGGTGCCGAGCACCAGCCCGTCGAGCAGGCCGGCAATTTCGTACTGCGCGATCATGCGCATACGCGCCTTGACGTTGCCTTTGACAAAGTCCTGTTGGGCAGGCGTCTGGTTCGCCAATCCCTGTTTGGCCAGAGCCTCCAGGGTGGACGCGTGGATAGCGTCGGTGCCGGGCTGGACGTTGACCGTCACGCTGTGGCTGGGCTGAATAAAATCGAGCGCCAGCTGTGCGTCGGTTTCGTCGGCCTGGGTCGCGTAAGGCAGCCTCACCGCGATGAATCGATACTGGTTGTTGTCATGGTTGAGTTCGTCAATCGCGATTTGTGCCAGGCGGCCACAGGTGCAGGAATCGATACCGCCACTGATTCCCAGCACCAGTGTTACCTGGCCACTGAGTTCTAATTCGTATTTGATAAAGTCCACCCGTCGTCGGATCTCGTACTGGACATCGATTTCAGGCAGCACCTGCATTTCAGCAATTATGTCGGCTTGGTTCATGGTTTTGGCTAAAAAGGTATTGGATTGAGACGGTATACGCAATGGATATCCTCCAGCACTTCGTCACTGAGTTCAAGCTCGGCAGCCCCTAGATTAACAGCCAGTTGGTCGATACTGGTAGCGCCAATAATACTCGATGTCACGAAGGGTCGCTGGTTGCAGAAAGCAATTGCCATCTGAGCAGGGTTGATGCCATGTTTATGGGCTATCGAAACATAGGCATCGACAACCGTCCACATATTGTCATTGACGCGACCATACATATCGGGAGTGATCGTCATGCGCGAGCCTTCCGGCCTGGTGCCTTTCTGGTATTTTCCAGTCAACATGCCACAGGCCAGCGGAGAATAGGGCAGAAGTCCCACTTTCTCGTGGTGTGAAAGCTCAGCCAGATCGAGGTCATGCGTGCGATACATCAGGCTATATTCATTTTGCAGCGACGCGACGCGCGGGAAACCATTGGCATCCGCAATTTTTAGAAACTGACAGGTGCCCCAGCAGGTTTCGTTGGAGAGGCCTATGCTACGCACCTTACCTGCAGCGACCAGCTCTCCCAGGTATTCAAGCGTTGCAAAAATGTGATCGAGGGTTTCCTGTTTATCCTGCCGGGTCGGATCGAAGCGCCAGTTCTGGCGGAAGTGGTAGTGGCCGCGGTTGGGCCAGTGCAACTGGTACAAATCGATGTAATCGGTTTGCAGGCGCTGCAGGCTGCCCTCGATGCTGACGCGTATCTTCTGCGGGCTGATTGCAATGCCATCCTGGACATCTTTATTACCTTTGCCGGCCACCTTGCTTGCCAGGATGACCTGGTCGCGCTTTCCCGAGGCCTGCAACCAGTTACCGATTATTTCTTCGGTTCTGCCGGTCGTTTTCGAGGTCATGGGAATCGCCGGGTACAGTTCCGCGGTATCAATGAAATTAACGCCGTGATCGAGCGCGTAATCAAGCTGGGCATGCCCTTCGGCCTGCGTATTCTGTGTGCCCCAGGTCATCGAGCCCAGGCAAATCTCACTGACATGGATGTCGGTATGACCGAGTTGCCGGTACTCCATCAGGAATCCTGGTTGTAATTTAAATCGATAATTCTCTGGGTATCACGCGCGAGTTCATCCATCTCGAGTGCCTGGTAAGCCTTGAGCTGCAGCTCGAGGGCTGGCTTGATAACGCTTGTGCCCTGGTAGTTTTGCAGGATAAATTTAGTCCGGTTGACAACAGCAACCCATGCATCTCGCGACGCGTAGTAGCTGGCCACACTAAAGTCGGCCCTGGCTAACTCACTGCGTAGATAAATCATGCGTTTGCTCGCATCTTCCACGTACTTGCTATCGGGGAAGCGTTGCACCAGTAGCCTGAAATCATTGTATGAAGTCAGCATTAGGTTTTTATCGAACTCCGACAGGTCACGCTCGGAGATTACGTCGAGAATCGTGCCACCGCGTTCGAAATTGACGAGTCCTTTGAGGTAATAGGCATAATCAACGGCTGGGTCACGCGGATGCAGCTTAATAAAGCGATCAATCGCGGTGATCGCGGAATCTGGCTCGTCGAATTTATAGTAGGCATATGCGACGTCGATTTGCGCCTGGGTTGCGTGCTTGCCAAATGGATATCTCGATTCCAGGGTCTCGTAGTACTCGATCGCGGTCAGGTAGTTGCCGCTGTCGAGTTCCGCGCGGGCTTCAAGATAAAACCTTTCTGCGCTCCATTCCGCGGTAGGGTCTATGTCCTCTTTGGCGGGACCGCAGGCAACCAGGCTGAGCACGAGAAGGGCGTAAATAATGAAACGCATTGAGTTAGCTACTTTGTTAAGATCTAAGGGCTTGTCTAGCGAAAAACGGGTAGTATAACCAGCGCATGAAATTAATTCAGCAAAGTTTCCAGATTGAAAAGCAGCAGGCTGGGAACCGTCTTGATCATGCCTTGCACCTGTTGCTTCCCGAATACTCGCGCTCCAGGATTCAGGATTGGATTCAGCAGGGTTTTGTCTCTGTTAATGATGAACTCTGTAAGCCCAGGCAAAAGGTTTTCGACGGCGACATGGTGGATCTGGATGTTCCCGAGCAAGTCAGAATTTCTGATCAGCCACAGGCCGTCAACTTCGAAATTCTTTACCAGGATGAAGACATCATTTTGGTGAATAAGCCGTCCAACCTGGTTGTGCACCCCGCTGCCGGTCACCTGGACTGAACCCTGGTTAACGGGCTACTCGCGCATGTCGCGA
>CALZHS010000035.1 GCA_945787265.1 uncultured Gammaproteobacteria bacterium
AGCGACGTCGCCGATTTCATTGCCGCGACACAGTCAGCCACCAATCCCGGATCTTTCATCAGGCAGGCACCAAAACTGCCGGACTGAACCCGGTCACTGGGACATCCGCAGTTCAAATTGATTTCATCGTAACCGTATTCTTGACAAATTCGCGCCGCACGGTATAGCTGCTCTGGATCCGAGCCACCCAGTTGAATCCCCAGCGGATGTTCCTCTTTATTAAAGCCGAGCAGGCGATCGCGGTCACCATGTAAAACGGCGGCCGCGGTAATCATCTCGGTATAGAGCAGAATGTGTTCGGAGAACAGGCGCAGGAAAAAACGCAGGTGCCGATCCGAGCAATCCATCATCGGGGCGATACTGAATCGCCGATCGATAACCATCCTGTTGCTAGCCTCTGGTGCCACTGTTACCCGCTTCCTCAGGCGATCCGCCTGACCTCCTGCACATTCGGTAATTGTGAAAGCTTGTCGATGATAGCGACCAGTTCGTCAACGCTGTGAATCTCCATGGTAAGGCGGGTATAGACCATTTGCTCTGCCTTATTCGTGTTGGAGTTTATATTCAGCAGGTTGACTTTCAAGTTTGCCAGGATAGTGCTGATGTCCTGCATCAGGCCGGTACGCTGGTAGGCGGTCAGGGTAACTTCGACCGGGTAAACCGACCCGTTCTGCTGGCCCCACTCAACTTCGATCAGGCGTGGTCGCTTCTCGTCCGGCAATGCCAGGATGTTCGAACAACTGCGCTTGTGTATCGAAATACCGCTGTTGATGGTAATGAATCCAATAATCTCGTCCCCGGGCACCGGTTTGCAGCAGCGTGCAAACTGCGTCATCAGGTTACCGACACCATGAATGCTGACTTCATCCCGGGAAGTTGGCGTTTTGCTTTCTTTTTTTAGTTTCTTGAACGGATCCTGCTCGGAATCGGACTGCAGGTGCCCGACGATCTGGGGCGAGGTAATCAGGCCGCGACCGATATCGGCATAAAACTGATCGGCATTCTTGCGCTTGAAATGTGCAACCAGGTCTTTCAGATTCGCGTCGTGAATCGAGTACTTGCTCAGGATTCGATCATAGATGGATTTTCCATCCAGCAGATTTTGTTCGAAATCCTGGTGGTTAAACCAGTTACGCACCTTGGACCTCGTCCCTGCTGACTTGATGAAGCCCAGGTTCTTGTTCATCCAGTCGCGACTGGGACGGCTCTCCCTGGTAGTTAGAATCTCAACCTCGTCCCCCGTCCGCAACACCGTTGTCAGGTTGACGATGCGCCCGTTTACCTTGGCCCCGCGACAGCGGTGACCGACCTCGGAGTGAATGCTGTAGGCAAAGTCGAGCGGTGTACCACCTTGTGGGATATCGACTATCTGACCCGTTGGTGTAAACACGTAGACCCGATCATTCGATAATTCGGTCGATATCTCTGAAATCGCGTCCGACACCTCTTCCGCCGAGCCCTGCAGCAGATCGCGCATTTGCGCGATGCTGGATTCCATGCGCTTGTCGAGTTTCGCACCTTCCTTGTAACGCCAGTGCGATGCGATCCCGAGTTCGGAATTTTCATGCATCTCGAAGGTACGAATCTGGACTTCTACAATTTTGCCATCATCGGCCACGACCGCCGTATGCAATGACTGGTACCCGTTCTCCTTGGGATTGGCGATATAGTCATCAAACTCGGCGGGGATATGCTGCCAGGTGGTGTGAACAATCCCGAGCACCGCGTAACAATCGGCCACCGAATCGACCAGTATCCGCACCGCGCGAACATCGAAGAGTTCATGAAACTCGAGATTCTTGCGCCGCATCTTGCGCCAGATACTGACGATGTGCTTGGCGCGGCCCTCGACGCTGGCACTGAGTTCCTGCTCCGCCAGCAGGTCCTTCAGGTGCGCGATGAATTTTTCGATAAAGGTTTCACGTTCGCTGCGTTTCTCTTCCAGCAACTTCGCGATCCGCTTGTAGGCCTGGGGCTCCAGTGCCCGAAACGCCAGGTCTTCGAGTTCCCACTTGAGCAATCCCATACCGAGACGGTTAGCCAGCGGCGCAAAAATATCGAGCGTCTCCTGTGCGATCCATCGGCGTTGCTCGTAATTATCGTGTTTTAACAGCGGTAATCGTTCCACCCGGTAACACAACTTGATCAGCATGACGCGCACGTCACTGACGATGGCCATCAGCAGGCGGCGTAAATTTTCAGCCTGTTCGGGTGTGTCTATTCGCGCCTGCGTTCCTTCCTTGAGCGTATTCAGTTTGTTTACGCCCTGCGTCAACCTGGCAATCTTGCTGCCAAATTCCGATTCGATGCGCCTGGAATCCAGCACATCGCGTAACGCGGGATCACTGAGCAGGGTTGCGATAACGGCTTCGCGGTCGTTGCCGAGGTCGAGCACCCGTCTGGCAACATCAATGCTACGGGGCAGGCTCTTGTTGTGGTGTTTTGCGCTGGATGCATAATCCAGCGCTTTGGCGAGTTCATCATCCCAGCCAATCTGCCTGGTCACCGCCGCAATAAATTGTTTGTCGGAAGCCGATTTCACGGTATGTCGGGTCAGGAGCGTAATATTTTCATGGGTGAAATATTATAGACCCTGCGACTGACCAGCGTACCGGCCAATGTCAGAACGAGGCAGGCGGAAACCAGGCTGTAAATCCATACCATCGGCGATAACTGGAACTCTATCTTGAAAAAATAAACGCTGATCGCCCAACCGGCCAGGCTCGCCAGACAGGCCGAGAAAAAACCGATCAAGGCGCCCATCAGCGTATATTCGAACACGTGCACCCGGTATAGCTGGCTGGTATGCGCGCTCAGGGCACGCAGCAGCGAAGATTCGATTTCACGTTCCTGTCTGCCGGTTTGTATCGCGGCGAGTAACACGATGGTTGCCGAGGCCAGTGCAAACAGGAAAAAGAACTGCAGCGCGACAGTGGCCTTGTCAACGATGGCGCGCACGCGTGCCATCAGTTCGCTGATATCGAGCAGGGTCACCGAGGGATAGCGTTTCAAAAGCTGTTTCAGATCAGCCTTGTCCTGGTCTGTGATCAGGGCGCTCAACAACCAGGTTTGCGGAAAAGATTCGAGCAGTTCAGCATTTGCGATCAGGTAGAAATTGGGTTTGAAGTTTTCCCATACGACCGAACGGATGCTGGTCACCTCCGCCTGCAGAACCTTGCTGCCGACGGTCATCGTGAGCCTGTCACCGAGTTTCAATTCCAGCCTTTGCGCCATCCCCTCTTCCACCGACATTTGCGCCATCCCGGGATTCGCGCTCAGCCACTGGCCTTCGACAATTCCGTTTTGATCGGGTATTTCTTCAGCGTAGGTAATGTTAAAAGTGTGCGTTATCGAGTGGGATGCACGCGGGTCGGAAAAATCGATCTTGTCGACATCTACCGAATTGATTTGCGACATCCTCGCACGCACCAGCGCATAAGGTGTCGACGCCTGGATGCGCCGCTCTTCCAAAAAGTCCCTGATGCCCGCCACGTCCTCGCTGTGAATATTGATCAGGAAATAGTTTGGAATATTCTCGGGCAACTGCGCTTCCCATTCGCCCAGCAGTTCATCCTTGACCACGGCGATTAAGAGAATCGCAATCAAGACCAGGCTGAATCCCGCCATCACGTAGATTGCTCCGCGTGAGGTCGCCTGCAACCGGCTCAACAGGTACTGCCGCAACCAGAACCTGCGCCGCGAGGAAAACAGCAGCAGTTTCACCATCCAGCCCAGGATGAGCGGCAATACCAGCGCACAGGCCAGCACCAGCGCCAGCGTGGCCACCGCCAGTATCGAGCTTTGCATCAGCATCATCAGGACGATGAATATGGCAACAATCGCGCTGCTCGATATTAACAGCCCGCGGATCAGGGAACGCCGGTTGCCGCCGCTACGTAACACCTGCATCGGCGGAGTCGCGGTTGCGTTGACCAGGTACGGCAGCGAAAAACCCGATAGCGCCAGCAATCCAACCAGCGCCGCCGTCAGGTAGGGCCGCAAACCGTATACCTGTGGCAAGGTCCTGCCAAACCATCCATCCAGCGCCCACTGCAGCGGAAATTGCGTGCACCATCCAACCAGCACACCGACAACGGTGGCCGCGATCCATAGCACACCCAGCTGGCGCAGGTAATACCTGAGCAGGCTGAACTGCGAAATGCCAAAGGCGCGCAGCATTGCTACCTTCGGGGCTTCCTGGTTGGCCGTGTAACGAGCGGTGATGGCGATTGCCGCCATCGCGATCACGAGCGTTAGCACGATTGCAAGCGCAAAAAACTTGCGTGTCCGCTCCAGCGCCTGGCGCATTTCCGGCCGCGCATTTTCAAGATCCTGGATTTCTTCCCCGGATTTCAAGTTCTGACTGAGCCAGTCCTTGAAACGTGCTACGTCGGCCTGCTCGCCGGCGAACATCAGTCGGTACCGAACCCGGCTGCCCGGTATGACGAGGCCGGTTTCGGCAAGATCGTCGAGATTCATCAATACCCGTGGCGCAAGGTTAAAGATGGCGCCGCCCCGGTCAGGCTCGTAAGTTAATAGCCATCCGGCATCGAAAGACTGATTGCCCAGGCTGATCCTGGTGCCGACGAGATTGCTGAGCTTGGTATCAACCCAGACCTGGCCACTCGATGGAATTTCCGTTGTCGTGCTGCGCGTGCCGGTTACCTCGCGGGCTATTTCCAACCTGCCGCGCAGCGGATAAGCATTATCGACCGCCTTTAATTCTACCAGCCGCGGATTATCGTCGATAAAAATGGCGGTACGCAGGCTTACACTCTGGCTGATTTGCAGACCTTGCCTGCGGGCTTGCTGGTGATACTCATCTGCAAACTCATTACTGGAAACAATCACCATATCGGCCGCCAGTAATTCGCTCGCCTGACGATCGAGCAACAGGCCGATACGATCGGTAATCAGCTGGCTGGAGGTGACGATGCCAACCGTAATCACGGTGGCGATAAACATCAGCCAATAGGAGTGGAGAGTGGCGCGTTTAACCTTCATTGCATATCAGTTTGCTAGCAGTTTGCCCGATTCGATCAGGATCTGGCGATCACCACGCTCCAGCAGTTCCTCTTCATGCGTCACCAGCACCAGCGTGGTACCCGACTGGTCACGTAGATGAAACATTAAATCGGTGATCTGGCGACCGGTGACTGCGTCCAGATTACCCGTCGGTTCATCGGCAAACAATACCTTCGGGCTGGTCGCGTAAGCCCGGGCAATTGCCACCCGCTGCTGTTCGCCACCCGAAAGATGCTCGACCAGGGTATCGGTTTTAGCTTCCAGCCCCACCTGTTGCAAGCTCGCGATGGCAAGCTGATGGGCATCATCAACCCCGGCCAGTTCCAGCGGCAGCATGACGTTTTGCGCTGCCGTAGCGCCCTGCACCAGGTGAAAGGACTGGAACACGAAGCCTACCCTACCAGCCCGTATCGACGAACGCTGCTCTTCGTTTGCATCGGTCAGATTGCGGCCAAACAGGATCACGTCTCCACTGCTGGCCTGGTCGAGACCCGCCATCAAACCCAGCAGCGTGGTTTTACCGGAACCGGAGGCACCCTTGATGACAACCGCCTCCTGGTACTTAACATCCAGCGATATATTGTCTAGGATGTCGAGCTTTCCATTCGGGGTATCAACGGTCTTGCATACCTGGTTCAATTCGATGCAGAAATTATCTTCGGTCATGGTCCTGTTGTTGTTGCTGGGCTTTCACTGCAGTGGAAATGCAAAGCACACCGCAACACGTATCCTCATTGTAGGCGACAGTTTGAGCGCCGCCCACGATATACCGATAGAAAAAGGTTGGGCGCACCTGTTCAGTTCCAATATAAGGTCAAGTTTTCCGCAAACAAGCGTTATCAATGCCAGCATCAGTGGGGAAACCACCTATGGTGGCCTGCAGCGGCTGCCGGGATTGCTGGCGGAACATCAACCCACGCACCTGGTTATCGAGCTGGGCGGCAACGACGGCCTGCGCGGGCTCGGTTTCGAGCAGAGCACAGAAAACCTGCGGCAAATGGTAAAGCTTGCCGAAGACCGGTCAATAACGGTGCTGTTGATCGGAGTGCGCATGCCACCGAACTTCGGCGCCGCCTATAACGAGCGCTTTCAGCAAATCTTCGAAACCATTACCGAAGAATTTGGAATTTACTACCTGCCCAGGTTTCTCGAAGGGATTGCGGCCAGCGACCCCGCCTTGATGCAGGCCGACGGAATTCATCCGACGGCTATCGCGCAACCGATCCTGGCGCAGAAGGTTGAAACCAAAATGATCCGGATTCTCAATCACTGAGCAACGCCTCAAGCTGGTGCAAATCGGTCACCTCGTACTCCGGCGCAGGAGAATGATGCGGCCAGGCAACGCCTTCACGATTGACCCAGACCGCATGGTAACCGGCCTCCAGCGCACCCACCACATCGTAAACGGGATGATCGCCCACGTAGACTATTTCTTCCGGCAAGGCCTCGAAACGTTCGGCCAGGTGCTGGTAAATCAAGCGATCCGGTTTAGCCGCCATCACGTCGGCAGCACTGACCGAATGCTCGATCAGGTGATCGAGCCCAACGTGCGGAATACTGGCATTTCCATTGGTGATCGAGCCAAGGCGATATTTCTGCTTGAGCCGGTGCAGGCAAGGTAACACATCGTCATAAAACTCGACCTGCTGGCGCGCCTCGAAAAAAATATCAAAGCCGTTGCTGGCGACCTGTTCGCCGTCGTAATCGTGGATCTCGCCGAGATGCTGCAGGAAATCGCAGCGCATCGCGGTCATGTCTACGGCATAGTGCTGCTCGCGCCCGCTGAATTCACGACGATATGCGAGCATTTGGGCAGGGTCAAATTGTTCCGTGATGCGCGGATAGTGTTCCTCCAGCCATTGATACAGCAGTTCCTCGGCACGATGAATCGTCGGCATGCAGGGCCAGAGGGTATCATCAAGGTCGAAGGCAATTACGGTTACCTGGCTAATCACGACGGTTCCAGTTAAAACAGGCTGGGATTTTAAAGGTTTTGCTGCGCTTGCGAAACAGTCTAAAGGTATCGCGGGCCCCGTGACCTAAACCCTGGAAAGATTCTCTCCAGGCGAATTTCGACAAGCGGGTATTGTACTTTCACTGTCAGGCAATGTTCATTACTATAAGCGACCTTCAGGACGCAGACGACATTTTGTGGATACTAACAGCAGCAGGCATCGCGTTGACGTTTCCGGCGTAACCATCGGCGGCGGTGCACCGATCGTGGTGCAATCGATGACGAACACCGATACGGTCGATATCGCGGCAACCGTAGCGCAGATCAAACTGCTATACGAAACCGGGTCTGAGCTGGTGCGCATTACGGTTAATAACGAGGCTGCCGCACGCGCGGTGCCGCACATCATCGATCAACTCGATGCCCAGGATTGCCAGGTCCCCGTCGTTGGTGATTTTCATTTCAACGGCCACAAGCTGCTCGCTCAACACGATGCCTGCGCGCGTGCGCTGGCAAAATACCGCATCAACCCGGGTAATGTCGGGCATGGTAAAAAACGCGACAAACAGTTCAGCGACATGATCGAAATCGCCTGCCGCCATGATAAACCCGTGCGCATTGGTGTTAACTGGGGCAGCCTCGACCAGCAACTCCTCGCGAACATGCTCACCCGCAATGCCAATCTCGCTGATCCGCTGTCGCTTGCGACCATCAACCGCCAGGCGGTCATCGAATCGGCGCTTGGCAGCGCGGCATTTGCCGAGGATATCGGTCTTCCCGCCGATCACATCGTCATCAGCTGTAAAATGAGCCGCGTGCCGGACCTGGTCGATGTTTATCAAACCCTGGCAGAACGTTGCCGCTATGCGCTGCACCTGGGCCTGACCGAAGCCGGCATGGGGGATCCGGGTGTCATCGCCTCGAGCGCTGCCCTTGCCATTCTGCTAAACCAGGGAATCGGCGATACGATTCGCGTCTCGCTAACGCCCGAACCCGGCGCAACCCGCGAACGCGAAGTTAAGGTCGCACAGCAGGTGTTGCAGTCCCTGGGGTTACGTTCCTTCACCCCGACTGTAACCGCATGCCCCGGCTGCGGGCGCACCACGAGTGAGTATTTCCAGGAGCTTGCCAGGCAGATCCAGCAGGAACTGGACCAGTCAATGCCCGCGTGGAAACACCAATTTCCGGGTGTTGAATCGATGAAGGTTGCGGTAATGGGCTGCGTCGTAAACGGACCGGGTGAGAGCAAGCACGCCAATATTGGTATCAGTCTGCCAGGCACAGGTGAAAAACCGGTCGCGCCGGTCTACGAGGATGGTCAAAAAACCGTTACTTTAAAAGGTGATAATATTGCCGACGAGTTTATCGGCCTGGTAAAAGACTACGTCGAATCGCACTATGGTAGTGGTTAGCCCTTAACCAGCTTGATTTCACAGGCAATTTCATACAGCACTTCGTTACTGGTAACCCGGGTGACAACAGACGTTGCCTCCATCGGGGGCGTATCCGAGTTACTGGGCGTCAAGGTGATTTTCAGCACGTCGCCCTCGTCAAATTTTTCTTTGGACGTAAACAGGATCCCCTTGCTGCTGAGATTGATAACGCTGCCGGAATACTGCTTGGTACTTCCCGTCTTCGAAAAAGTCATTTCGCAATCGATAGGCATGCGCAAAAAGTCGCGTTTTTCAGCGTAATCGATCATCGTCGAATCCCGTTAAAGTTTGAACAATTTTCCGAAATTGGCGACATCGAGAATTTTGCGCACTTCCGGGGAGGCTTGAGTAATTTCGATTTTCGACGATTCTCCGCCTGCGTGCTCGCGCAGTAATAACAACATGCCCAATGCCGAACTATCCAGATATTCGGTAGCCGATAAATCTACCACATACTCTGTTCCCTTACCCGCGGTATCTGCATAGGAAGCACGAAATTCGTCATACAGTTGAAAATCAAACTTGCCGGTAACGGCGATGGTTACTTTGTTGCCACCATCAGAAACCGTCATATTTATACTCATGTTATTACCTCTTTCCGAGTTGCAGCCCGGCGTGATTAAACCATTTCAATGTTGCCAGGGTCCAGTGAGAACTGCGATTCTGCGAGTCGCGTTTACGCTGACACCAAATCCATCCCGGCGCGTGAATCGATGACACTCACTTAAGGTTCGCCGATACCCCTGTTTTATAGACCAAATTCGACGCTTATCAAAGGTTTGCGGAGTTCTTTCAATGTAAAGTTTTAACTTGGGTATTTGATATCTGACACGATATCGGGACAACCAGATCAACCGCCAGGTGCCGCCGGGACCAGGATCATTCGATTTCAATTCGGCATATAACCCAGCGTGTTCCTGATGACATTGATCAACCGGGCTTCATTGACTGGCTTGACTATCCATCCGTTGGCAGCGGCGCGCTTGCCGGACTGCCGGTGCGAACCAGGCAGTTTTCTAGCAGATGATGATCTGATTTTTTCCGTTCATTTTCGCCTGCAGCAAGGCTTTATC
>CALZHS010000036.1 GCA_945787265.1 uncultured Gammaproteobacteria bacterium
TCCAAGATCGTCTGTATCGGGCGTAATTACCTCGAGCACATTCGGGAACTGGGTAATGAAACCCCCGATGCGATGGTGATTTTCAACAAGCCCAACTCGTCAATTTCGGCAACACTGCAGTCAACGCAAGGTGAGCCGTTACACTACGAGGGTGAAATCTGTTTCATGATGCGTGCCGGAAAACTCCACGCGGTTGGATTCGGCCTTGATTTAACCCGGCGCGAATTGCAGTCAGGGCTGAAAGCAAAGGGTTTACCCTGGGAACGGGCCAAGGCTTTCGACGGTGCCGCCTGTTTTAGCGATTTTATTCCGCTCGACGGCATCGAAATCGAGAGCCTGTCGCTGCAGCTCGAGATTAACGGCGAACTGCGCCAGGATGGCGGTTACGAGCTGATGATGCACAAACCCGAGCAGATCCTGCTCGAGATTCAGCAATTCATGACGCTGGAAGATGATGACATTATCATGACCGGTACGCCCAAAGGCGTGGGACAGGTAGGTCCCGGGGATCGCTTTATCGGTCGCATCAAAACCGGGGACGAGGTGTTGGTCAGTCAGGAATGGCTGGCCGAGTAACGCGCTAAAAAAAGCCGGAACAGATCCGGCTTTTTTTAGGTTTACATCGATTACCTACAGCGCCTTGATCTGGGTATTGAGGCGACTTTTATGGCGCGCGGCCTTGTTGTGACTGATCAGGCCGTGCGTGGCCGAACTGTCCAGTATCGGTACTACCTTTTTGTAAGCTTCTTCAGCAGCTTTCTTATCGGCAGCAGTAATTGCTGCGACCGTTGCCTTGAGGTGCGTGCGCATCATCGAGCGGCGGCTGGCATTAGCCTTGCGGCGCCTTTCGGCCTGACTGGCACGCTTACGCGCGGATGCTGAATTTGCCAAGGTTGACTCCTGGTGTCTGGCTAAAAAAAAGAGGCGCGCATTATCTGCACTGCTCCCCATGCTGTCAACCCGAAATGCATGATATAGCGCGACTTAAAATGCTAGAATTCGCCGCTTGCACTGGCCGGAAAACAATCGATTTAGATCGCTGAAATGAGCGCGCTGATAAAATCAACTGCCTCGGTAAGCTCGATGACGCTGCTATCCCGCGTTCTGGGGCTGGCCCGTGACATTGTTATCGCTCGATTTTTTTCCGCCAGCGATGCCGCGGATGCCTTTTTCGTCGCCTTCAAGATTCCCAATTTCCTGCGCCGACTATTTGCCGAGGGTGCCTTTTCACTGGCCTTTGTGCCGGTCCTGAGTGAGTATCGCAGCAACTACACGCCGGCTCAGACCCGGGATTTGATTGATCGGGTTGCCGGCACGCTGGGCTTTATTCTATTGTTATTGAGCCTGGTGGGAGTAGCTGCCTCGCCGCTGTTAATCGGGATATTTGCGGCCGGGTTCATCGATCAACCCGCCAAATTCGACCTGACTGCAGACATGCTGCGGCTGACATTTCCCTACATCCTGTTGATATCGATGACCGCGATGGCCGGTGGTATTTTGAATACCTGGAAGCATTTCGCGGTACCTGCCTTTACTCCGGTCCTGCTCAACCTTAGCCTGATCGGATGCGCCATGTGGTTAAGCCCGCGTCTCGACGTGCCGATTACGGGACTTGCCTGGGGCGTTTTAGTTGCGGGCATCGTGCAACTTCTGTTTCAGTTACCGTTCCTGTATCGCGAGGGCCTGCTGCCACGACCGAGATGGGGCTGGCGACACGAGGGTGTACAAAAAATCATCAAACTGATGGTACCCGCGCTGTTCGGGTCCTCGGTGGCGCAGATCAACCTGCTGTTCGATACCTTTATCGCCTCCTTCCTGGTTACCGGTAGCGTCTCCTGGCTCTATTACTCGGATCGCCTGCTCGAGTTTCCGCTGGGGGTGTTCGGTATCGCACTCGCAACCGTGGTGCTGCCCAACCTGTCGGCAGCACATTACAGCGAAGGGGACGACAGCTTTAACAGGACCCTGACCTGGGCGATACAGCTGGCCCTGATCATCGCGGTACCGGCAACCTTCGGCCTGTTCCTGCTGGCACAACCGATACTGGTGACGCTGTTCGAGTACGGCGCATTCCAGGCGCATGATTCGATGATGGCAGCCTACAGCCTGATGGCCTACAGCCTCGGCTTGCCGGCCTTTATCCTGATCAAGATTCTCGCGAGCGGATTCTACGCCCGCCAGGACACCCGAACCCCGGTACGTATCGGTATCCAGGCGATGATATTCAACATGGTGCTGAACGTCGTTTTCGTGGTTTCGATGCTGCAGGCCGAGTTCCTCGCGCCTCACGTCGGGCTTGCGCTGGCGACCAGCGCCGCGGCCTATTTCAACGCCTTCCGCCTGGCGCGCGAATTACGCCGCGATGCCATCCTGGGTCCACTTGAGACCTTCAGTAAACCCTTGCTTAAAATCCTGTGCGCCTGTATCGCAATGGCCCTGTTAATACAACTTCTGCTCCCGGGCCTGGAGCTCTGGAGTGAGTGGCGCTGGCATCAGCGTCTTACCCAGCTCGCCTGGATGATCCTGCCCGCGATCTTGTGCTACGGCATAATGCTTTGGATAATGGGTTTTCGTCGCCAACATCTCGTCGCCTGACCTCTGATGAAGTTAATCCGTGGACTCTACAATTTGACGCGCCCGCTACCCGCCAGCGCGGTTACCATCGGCAACTTCGACGGCGTGCATCGTGGCCATCAACTCGTCATCAGCCAGTTGAAGCAGGTTGCCGCAAGCGCTTCCCTGCCGACAGTGGTGATTATTTTCGAGCCCCAGCCAATTGAATATTTTGCACCTGGCAAGGCACCTAAACGCCTGTCGCGGTTTCGCGAAAAGATAGCCTACCTGAAGACACAGCAAATCGACTACCTGTTATGCCTGCACTTCGATCAAAAACTCGCCGGTCAAAGCGCCGAGGAATTTGTCCAGAAAATCCTGGTCGAAAGCCTCAATACCCGGCACCTCGTCATCGGTGATGACTTCCACTTCGGCAAGAATCGGCAGGGTAATTTCCAGTTTCTCAAAGACAACAGCGAGCGTTTCGGCTTCATGGTTGACGAGACCGAAACCCTGATGGTCGACGGCGAGCGCGTCAGCAGCACGCGTATCCGCGAGAGTATCAACCGGGGTGATTTTGAAAAGGCCGCCGAACTGCTTGGTCGTCCCTATTCACTGTCGGGCAGGGTTGCGCATGGGCAGAAGCTCGGACGCCAGCTGGGTTACCCGACCATTAACATCAAGATGGGCGATAAAACCCTGATCGTTAAAGGAATATTTGCGGTTAACGTGAAAGGAATAGATAATCGCGTGCTACAGGGCGTAGCCAGCATCGGTACCCGCCCCACGGTTAATGGCGTCGATACTATTCTCGAAGTATATATCCTTGGTTTTGATCAGGACGTATATGGCTATAGCGTCGAGGTCGAGTTTTTGCACAAAATTCGAGACGAAGAGAAGTTCGATTCCCTCGAGGAACTATCCACCTGGATCGGGCGCGATACCGAGAAGGCAATTGCTTTCTTTAAACAGAGACAAATGACAGTTGGCTGACTACAAATCTACATTAAACTTGCCCGACACTGAATTCCCGATGCGCGGCAACCTCGCCAATCGTGAACCCGAACGCTTGCAGAAATGGCAGGATCGGGATCTGTACCAGGTGATTCGCGATGCCCGTGTCGGCCGCAAGCGCTATGTCCTGCACGATGGTCCTCCTTATGCCAATGGCGATATCCACATCGGCCACGCGGTCAACAAGATTTTGAAGGACATGATTGTCAAGTCGCGAACCCTGAATGGTGAAGATGCACCCTATGTACCCGGCTGGGACTGCCATGGATTGCCGATCGAACACCAGGTGGAAAAAAATCTCGGCAAGGTGGGCGTCAAGGTCGAGGCGGATGAGTTTCGCCAGGCCTGTCGCGACTACGCACTCAAACAGATCGACCAGCAGCGACTCGATTTTATCCGTCTCGGTGTCCTCGGCGACTGGTACCAGCCATACCTGACGATGAACTTTGATACCGAGGCCAATATCGTGCGCGCGCTCGGCAAGATTATCGAAAACGGGCATGTTGTTCGTGGCGATAAACCGGTTCACTGGTGCATTGACTGTGGTTCGGCACTGGCCGAGGCCGAGGTTGACTACCGTGACAAAACCTCGCCCGCAATCGATGTGCGTTTCGCGGTGATCGATGAAGCCGCATTTGTCGGTGCGCTGGACATCGAGGCCGATGGTCCCGGGGAAGGACCGATTTCGGTGCTGATCTGGACCACTACGCCATGGACCCTGCCGGCCAATCTCGCCGTCGCACTCAACCCGACGGAAGAATACGTGCTGCTACAGGTCGAAACCGATCTCGGCATCGAGCGCCTGTTTCTCGCCGAGGGCCTGATGAAAGAGGCGCTCGCCCGTTACGGGATCGATACCTGTAAAATAGTCGCGCACGCCAAAGGCGAAGTCCTGGAGCGCCAGCGCCTGCGACACCCGTTTTACGACCGCGAGTCGCTTATCGTCATCGGCGAGCACGTTACCCTCGAGGCAGGTACCGGGGCCGTTCATACCGCGCCCGGGCACGGCCAGGATGACTTCGTCCTCGGCCGCAAGTACGACCTCGAGATTTATAACCCGGTAGGCGGTAACGGTTGCTTCCTGCCCACGACCGAGCTGTTTGCAGGCGAGCATGTGTTTAGCGCGAACGATCACGTGATCGAAGTGCTCAAGGAAAACAATGCGCTGATCCATATCGAAAATTACCAGCACAGTTATCCTCACTGCTGGCGACACAAGTCGCCGATCATCTTCCGCGCCACCCCGCAATGGTTCATCAGCATGGAGCAAGCCGGCCTGCGCGATCTGGCCATGGCCGAGATCAAGAAAGTTCGCTGGGTTCCATCCTGGGGCCAGGCGCGCATCGAAAGCATGATCGAAAACCGCCCGGACTGGTGCATCTCGCGACAACGCTACTGGGGCGTGCCGATCCCGTTATTTATGCATCGTGAAACCAACGAGCTGCATCCGCGCACCGCCGAACTGATCGAGGCGGTGGCGCAACGCATCGAGAAAAATGGAATCCAGGCCTGGTTCTCACTCGAGGCGGGTGAATTACTGGGTGACGAAGTCGATGACTACATCAAGCTCGGCGACACCCTCGACGTCTGGTTCGATTCGGGCACTACCCATTTCAGTGTGCTGCAGCAGGACGACCGGTTCACCTTTCCGGCCGACATGTACCTCGAGGGATCGGACCAGCATCGCGGCTGGTTTCACTCGTCACTGCTGGCTTCCTGCGCGATGCACGGCCAGGCGCCGTATCGCCAGGTGCTGACGCACGGTTTTACCGTCGATGCCAAGGGCATGAAAATGTCAAAGTCGGTCGGCAACGTGATCGCACCGATCAAGGTCACCAAGACGCTCGGTGCCGATATCCTGCGGCTGTGGGTTGCGGCGACCGATTACTCCGGCGAAATGTCGATATCGGATGAAATCCTGAAACGCACGGCAGACTCCTACCGCCGCATCCGCAATACGCTGCGCTTCCTGCTGGCCAATACCAACGGTTTCGATCCCGCCGGAGACCTGGTTGACGCCGACAATTTGCTGGCCCTGGATCGGTGGATCGTCGCAGAAACATTCGATCTACAGTCCGAACTGCAGGCGCATTACGAGGATTATCATTTTCATATCGCGATTCAAAAGATTCATAATTTCTGCTCGGAAACCCTGGGAGGATTCTACCTCGACGTTATCAAGGATCGACAGTACACCACGCAGGCCGATTCCCTCGCACGCCGCTCCTGCCAGACCGCGATGTACCATGTCACCGAGGCAATGACGCGATGGATCGCTCCGATCTTGAGCTTTACCGCGGATGAAGTCTGGGAAAATATGCCCGGCGAGCGGGCGGAGCTCGGGGTTTTCATCGCTGAGTGGTATGACGGCCTGGTTGCCTACTCTAATCCCGAGGTGAATTCGGCTGTCTGGGATTCACTCGAGCAGGTACGTGCCGAAGTGACACGCGAGCTCGAAGCGCTGCGACAGGCTGGAAAGATTGGTTCGAGTCTCGATGCCGAGGTAGAAATCCTCGCCGACCAGGCGCTGGTTGATCAACTGCAGGTTATCAGTGACGAGTTACGATTTGTCATGATTACGTCTGCCGCGAGCATGAGCGTGCTGGATTCGACGAAGAGCGAGGGCCTGGTAACCCTGCGCAACGGCAATCGTATCCTGGTACAGGCCCATCCAAGCGTTCACCAGAAATGCGTGCGCTGCTGGCATCACCGCGAGGACGTGGGTAGTCACGACGATCATCCCGAGCTCTGCGCACGCTGTATCGAGAATGTCGACGGTGATGGCGAACAGCGCCGCTACGCCTGAGTCTGCCTGCAACCGGTTATGAACACGGCGTCACCCCAGCTTCGATGGTTATGGGTCAGCCTGGTAGTTGTCATACTCGACCAGGTAGCCAAACAGGTTGCCGAATCACAGTTAACGCTGCACCAGCCGGTAAGCCTGTTTCCGTTTTTTGACTGGTACCTGACTTACAACACTGGCGCCGCATTCAGTTTCCTGGCCAATGCCGGCGGCTGGCAACGCTGGTTGTTTACGTTGATTGCCATTGTCATCAGCGTGGTCATCGTGCAATGGATCAGGAAACTGCCAGCCGAGGATACCCTGACTGCGGCGTCCTTGTGCCTGATCCTCGGCGGTGCGATCGGCAACCTGGTTGATCGCGTAATGCTGGGTCACGTTATCGACTACATACAGGTCTGGCTCGGGTCCTACCCGTTCCCGGCGTTTAATATTGCAGATGCGTCGATCAGCGTCGGCGCAGCCCTGTTGATCCTGACCAGTTTTATCGGTATCGGTAAAACCAGTTCCGAGTAGACGCATGAGCATGATAGAGCGCAACAGTCGTGTAACCCTTTTCTATCGAATTGGCTTAACCAACGACCAGGTACTCGAAGATAACTTCGACGACGAGCCGATGACGATTACGCTGGGTCAGGGTGAAATGGCCGAAGGACTGGAACTGGCGCTGATTGGACTGAAGGAAGGTGATGAACAGACCATTGATATCGGCCCCGATCTCGCTTTCGGTTTTATCGACGAAACCCTGTTTCGCTCGATGGCGCGCGCCGAATTCGACCCGGACCTCGAGCTCGAAGCGGGACTGATCATCGAATTTGCCACCGAGGAAGGGGAAACGCTGCCGGGCACGATCCTGGATTTAAACGACCAGGAAGTTCGTGTCGATCTGAATCATCCGCTCGCTGGTCAAACGGTTCGTTATAGCGTTAAAATCGTTGCTGTCGATAACGAGCCTGCCGAACCGAAGATCCTTCACTAATGGAAATCCTGCTGGCCAACCCACGTGGATTCTGCGCCGGAGTAGACCGCGCTATCGAAATCGTCGAGCGCGCGCTGCAGCTATTCGGGGCGCCGATCTACGTGCGTCACGAAGTTGTACACAACCGCTATGTCGTCGACGATCTCAAAAGCAAGGGCGCAATATTTGTCGAGGAACTCGACCAGATCCCTGACGATAATTACGTGATCTTCAGCGCTCACGGCGTTTCCAAAGCGGTGCAGCAAGAGGCCGAACGACGTCAACTCAAGGTCTTTGACGCGACCTGTCCGCTGGTCACCAAGGTGCACATGGAGGTCAGTCGCTACAGTCGCAAGGGAATCGAAACCGTGCTAATCGGTCACCGCGGGCATCCGGAGGTCGAGGGCACCATGGGCCAGTACGACCACTCCAACGGTGGTGAAATTTACCTGGTTGAATCTGCCGAAGACGTTCGCACTCTCAAGGTACGCAATCCGCGGGAGCTGCGCTTCGTCACGCAGACAACCTTGTCCAAGGACGATACCGCGATCGTCATAGATTGCCTTATCGAGACGTTTCCTGAAATTCAGGGACCGAAGAAGGAAGACATCTGTTATGCCACGCAGAACCGCCAGGATGCAGTCAAGCAGCTTGCTGAAAGATGCGACCTGATACTTGTGGTCGGTTCGCGCAACAGTTCGAACTCGAACCGATTGCGCGAAATCGCCGAGAACAAAAATATCGAGGGCTACCTGATCGACAGCGAGGACGACATACAGACCGGGTGGCTCGAGAACAAGTCCTGCATTGGCGTTACCGCAGGAGCCTCCGCACCCGAATTGCTGGTGCAGAACGTTATCAGTTTTCTACAGCATCACGGTGCCGGTAAAGTATCCGCACTCGGATTCACCGAGGATGTTATTTTCCCGCTGCCAAAACTGTTAAGATAAACGGGTTTGTATCACGAGGAATCGATGAACCGAATCATCAAGCACTGCCTGACTGCCGCCTGCATCTCGTTGCTGGCAGGTTGCGGCATGATCGATTTCGCGTATAACAATGCACCCTCATTTGTGGTGAGCGAGTTCGAGGATGCATTCGACCTGAGTGCTTCGCAGAGTCGGCAGCTTGATACACGCCTGGATCAATTTTTTAACTGGCACCGTCGCGAGGAACTGGGCCGCTACCGGCAGATGCTCGAACGGGCAGCGCTATCCGCCGAGGATGGCATTACGGCAGCGGAGTTTCTACAGTTGAACAACGACGTACGCGTTGCCTGGCAGCGTTCGCTGGAGAAAGCGATCGACAGCTTCGGCGATCTCGTGGTGACACTCGATCAAAAACAGATCGAGCACTATCAACGCTATTATCGTAAGGCCGCCGAGGAGTACCACGACTACCTCAAAAAATCGGCGCAGCAGCGCGAGATCTACCGGGTTCAGCTCAGCATCGATCGTCTGGAGAAATTGTTCGGCAGCTTTGCGGAGGATCAGGAAGAAAAAATCATGGCCAGGCTGCAGCAGCTGCCGGATTTTTACGAACCCTGGATCAACTTCCGGGAAGCCCGCCAGCAGGCACTGGTAAAAGCATTGAGTAGTGCGACCGAAGCTGGAATAACCCGGCAGCAGCTGAAGACCATTTTACTGGATCCTACGACAGACCATGCGCGCGCTTTCGAACCCGCGCGTCGGTCCTACTGGCAGGCCTACGCGGCCGCGCTCGAAGACATCAGCGCCTGGCTGACAAAAGGACAGCGTCAGCGAGCGGTGAACAAGCTGCAGAAATATGCGCGCATCGCCGGTCGCCTGAATGACGCGGGTTATGTCGAAGCCGAAAAAAGTGTCCCTTCTTTAACCATGACCGGCGGGCAAGGAATTTAAACTTCAATCGGGCGGCCATCGCCCTGTTAGCGTCAATTAATCCAGCATCGACCGACCCTGATTTTTAGCGGGCCGCTGTTTCATGACGCTTCATTGCTATCGGGCCTGTTCCTGTAAGTGCCTGTATTTATGAAGATTCCGTCACACTTTTGGTGATTTCTGCAGGCAAAAACCGGGTTGACTGTGACCTAAATCCCAAACTTTTAATACCTGGCTGTTTTAGCCTAGATGCCGCTATGGATCGAGCCCGCGATACGATCCCTGCCCTGGACAGGT
>CALZHS010000037.1 GCA_945787265.1 uncultured Gammaproteobacteria bacterium
AGCTCGAGGTATTTTTCATCTACGACGACCGAAATTTTAATTTCTGACGTCGAGATCATCAGAATATTAATACCCTCGTTAGCCAGAATTTCAAACATTTGACTCGCTATACCCGCATGAGAGCGCATGCCAACACCAACAATTGAAATTTTGACAATCCGATTGTTACCGGCAACTTTCCGGGCTTTCATTTTCCGGGCAGTTTGTTCGAGTGACGTCAACGCGGTATCAAAATCGTTGCGATGTACGGTGAAGGTAAAGTCAGTAGTACCGTCCGCGCCAACATTTTGTACAATCATGTCGACCTCGATATTGGCATCGGAGATCGGTCCGAGTATCTGGTAAGCAACGCCGGGCGTATCGGATACGCCGTTGATGGTTAACTGGGCCTCATCGCGATTGAACGCGATGCCCGATATCAGGGCTTGTTCCATAGTTTTGTCCGTACCATATTCTGTGGTTATTAATGTACCTTCGCTCGCTTCAAAAGAGGAAAGGACGCGCAGCGGTACCTGGTATTTTTGTGCGAATTCAACCGCTCGAATTTGTAACACCTTTGACCCAAGGCTTGCCATTTCCAGCATTTCCTCGAAGGTGATGGTATCCAGGCGACGCGCCTCGGGCACGACGCGCGGATCAGTCGTGTAAACACCATCGACATCAGTAAAAATCTGGCATTCGTCTGCTTTTAGTGCGGCTGCCAGCGCCACGCCGGTCGTGTCCGAACCGCCACGCCCCAGCGTTGTTATGTTGTTGTGTTCATCGACCCCCTGGAATCCGGCCACGACGACGATACGCCCCTGCTTGAGGTCATCGGCTATCTTGACATTATCAATTGATTTAATGCGGGCCTTGTTGTGCGCACTATCGGTCACGATCCTGGCCTGGCTACCGGTGTAGGATCGCGCCGGGTAACCTCGTTTTTCCAATGCCATTGCAAGCAGCGCTATCGTAACCTGTTCACCAGTCGTCAGCAGCACATCGAGTTCGCGTCCGCGCGCTCGCGGATCGACCTGCCGGGCGAGTTCCACCAGGCGATTGGTTTCTCCAGCCATCGCCGAAACCACGACCACCATGTCATTACCCGCGTCACGGTACGAGATCACCTTGTCGGCAACCGACTCGATACGCTCTATCGAGCCTACCGAGGTACCGCCAAATTTTTGTACCAGTAATGACATTATCTTTCGACTGGACTTGCCGGGTTAAAAAAAGACCGCGGATTATAGGAAATATGGATTCAATTGTATAACGATATTCGTCATCGCGGGCGGTCACTAATAGAATTCAACCATCGCCATTTCCCTGTACTATCCACCTATGTTTTCATTGCTACAGTTTGATTGGCCCGTATTGCTGGCCATTACCGCCGCAATACTTTTTGCAGGGCTGATCCACGGCACCCTGGGCCTCGGCTTTCCGATGGTAGCAACCCCAATTCTTGCCACGATGATGGATGTGCGCAGCGCAATCCTGATCACCCTGCTACCTACCATGGCAGTCAACATCGCCAGTATTTTCAATAGCAAGTCATCCCTGAAAAACACGCGACAGTTCTGGCCGCTGGTATTCTTTACCCTGATCGGATCACTGGCCGGCACCGTCGTTCTGGCGACCCTGGATCCCGCTCCGTTTCGCATCATACTGGCAGCATTGATCCTGTTATACCTGTGGAATAATTTGCGCATCCCGAAACAATGGCTCACCGACAACGCCATGCTGGCGATGGCAATTTTCGGATTGATTGCAGGTTTGGCAGCGGGAACCACCAATGTCATGGTCGCCGTTTTGATTGTTTACTTCCTGTCGCTGGAAACTCCGCGTTCGACCATGGTGCCTGCACTTAACTCATGCTTCCTGGTTGGCAAGGCGTCACAGATCGTCGTACTTGCGATTGCCGGCCTCGTTGGTTTCAGCCTAATGCTTGAAACGGCCCCGCTGGCATTGGCAGCCGTCATTGCACTGCAGCTGGGACAAGGTTTGCGATCACGCATCGAGGTCGGTACTTACCAGGCCATTCTGCGTAAATTACTGTTGATCCTGGCCGTTGTACTGATTTACCAGTTTTTGTCTGAAACAAACCTTGTGCCGGGATTATCCGGGCAACCGGGTTAAAGCTTGCTCTCAACCCAGGGCAGCACCGATTCGAGGGCAGCGGGAAGATTTTCAGGCTGGTTGCCCCCGGCCTGGGCCATGTCCGGCCTGCCACCGCCACGTCCACCGCATTGCTCGGCCACCATGTTGGCCAGGTCACCGGCGCTGATGCGTTTGGATTCAGCCTTGGTCACGCCCGCGATGATCGACACTTTATTGTCCTCGCTACTGGCAAGTACAACCGCTGCTGCACCCAGCTTGTTTTTAAGTTGATCTACCGTGTCGCGCAGCGTTTTTATGTTGGCACCATCGAGCTTTACCGCGAGTACCTTAATGCCCTTGATCTCTTGTGCCTGGGATGCCAGGTCACCCCCTGTCTGCGAAGCCAGTTTTGATTTCAGGGCCTCGACCTGTTTTTCCAGCGAGCGGTTATTCGCCTGTAGCTGCTCGATTCGAGGCAACAGCTCGTCCCGGCTCGCCTTTAATCTGTGCGCTGCGGTATCGAGTTTATCTTCACTGTCGATGAAGCGCCTGACCGCTGCCTCACCGGTTACCGCCTCGATCCGGCGTATGCCGGACGCTATTCCAGTCTCGAGAACAATCTTGAACAACCCGATATCACCGGCACGCGCTACGTGGGTACCGCCACAAAGCTCGATCGAATCGGATCCGATTTTTAGCACCCGCACCACGTCGCCATATTTTTCGCCGAACAGCGCAATAGCCCCGGATTTTTTCGCGGCCTCCATATCCATCGACTCGGCCCTGGTATCCAGGTTGCCGCGTATTTCATTATTGACAATGGTTTCTATCTCGACAATCTGCTCATGCTCGACAGGTTGATAGTGCGAAAAATCAAAGCGCAGCTTGTCGGCATCAACCAGTGAACCTTTCTGTTGAACATGTTCTCCGAGGACTTTTCTTAACGCCGCATGCATCAGGTGCGTTGCCGAATGATTGAGCATCACCGAGCGACGATAGTCCTCGTCGATCCGTGCGCTCACCTTGTCGCCCGTGCCAAGTTCACCACTAATCAAGAAACCGATGTGCAGGTAAACGTCATTCTTTTTTTGCGTATCGTCAACTCGAAACTCGGCCTGGCCGTCAATTAAAATCGATCCGATATCGCCAACCTGGCCACCTGACTCCGCGTAGAAGGGCGTTTTATCGAGAACGACAATGGCCTGATCACCATTTTCGAGCTGGTCGACTGTAGCATCGTTTTGCAGGATAGCGATCACTTTTGCATCGGCTTCATGCTTTTCATAACCGAGGAATTTGCTCGCAGGATAGGCATCGAAACTGGAATCATCACCGACCGCAGCGAACTGGCTGGAGGCACGCGCACGCGATCGCTGAGCTTCCATTTCGACATCGAAGGCATGCTGATCAATCTGCAAACCTTTTTCGCGCGCCACGTCAGCCGTGAGATCGGCCGGAAAACCATAGGTATCGTAAAGTTTGAATACCGTTTTACCGTCGATCGTGTCTCCCTTCATTTTGCCGATCGCCTCCTCGAGAATCCGCATGCCCTGAGCCAGCGTTTCGGCAAAGCGCTGCTCTTCCTGTTTCAACACGCGTTCGACGTGATCCCGATGCTGGCGCAGCTCAGGATAAGCATCTCCCATTTCCCGGTCGAGCGTTTCCACCAGGCTATAGAAAAAAGGCTTTTTGCAACCAAGCTGGTGGCCGTGTCGTGCGGCGCGACGAATGATTCGTCGCAATACGTAGCCACGCCCTTCGTTGGAAGGCAATACACCGTCGACAATCAAGAAGGCGCAGGAACGAATATGATCGGCAATCACCCGCAATGACTTGTTCGCTAGATCGCTGGTTCCGGTTATCTCCGCTGCAGCGGTAATCAGGGACTGGAACAGGTCAATGTCATAATTATTATGCACATGCTGCATTATTGCCGCGAGGCGCTCCAGTCCCATCCCGGTATCAACCGATGGTCGCGGCAGCGGCTCCATGTTACCCTGCTGGTCGCGATTATATTGCATGAAAACCAGATTCCAGATTTCGATGTATCGATCACCGTCTTCTTCCGGAGTTCCCGGTGGCCCACCCTCGACTTCGGCGCCGTGGTCGTAGAAAATCTCGCTGCAGGGACCGCAGGGGCCGGTATCACCCATCGACCAGAAATTATCCGAGGTGCCGATGCGAGTGAATCTTTCAGGGTCCACCTTGATATCCTCAAGCCATATTTTTGCGGCCTCATCATCATCGGCATAAACGGTGATCCAGAGTTTTTCCGCGGGTAAGCCGATGACGTTGGTCAGGAAATCCCAGGCATAGTGGATTGCATCCTTTTTGAAGTACTCACCAAAGCTGAAGTTACCCAGCATTTCAAAAAAGGTGTGGTGGCGAGCAGTGTAGCCGACGTTTTCAAGATCGTTGTGTTTGCCGCCCGCGCGCACGCAACGTTGCGAAGTCGTGGCACGGGTATAGTTTCGCTTTTCAATGCCGAGGAATACATCCTTGAACTGCACCATGCCCGAGTTGGTAAACAACAGCGTCGGGTCGTTGCCCGGCACCAACGGGCTTGACGGCACGATGGTGTGTCCGTGCGCTTCGAAATACTTGAGAAACTGGTCTCTTAATTCGGCACTGGTTGTCATCTGGTTTCGGTCAGATATCGCTTCAATAAATAACGCTCGGAATCTTCCGAGCGTAACAGTGCTCTTAAAAGAGCACTAGCGAAATAATCGCATGACTGACTCGGGAGAAAAACCCCTATTTTGTAAAAAACGCGCCTGCTTCATGCGCGTGGCATAGTCCGCTGGTATCGTTTCGCCAAACTTGCGAATGCGTTGTTGCTGCATCAATTTATCCCATCGATCAGACATCGGCTCAAGAAACTCGTCGGCGAAAGCGTCCGCGATTCCTTTTTGACGTAATTCGTAGCGTATTTTTAACGGGCCAACACCCGCGTTAAAGCGGTGGTCGACATAAGCCTCGGTAAACCGGGCATCAGACAACAGGTTGTCCTGCTTTAATCCCTGCAGTACCTCGTCAATTTTATCGGTGTCGTGACCACGAGCTTTCAATTTTTGGTGCAGCTCGTGTTCGGAATGCTCGCGCCGGGCGAGCAGGTCCATCGCGGTCTTGCGAATACTCGTTTGCGCTTTGTTTTCAGTCATAAGCTAAATGGAATTATTAGCCTGGATTTTTTTGTCAGAACAAGGCACCTAATAAAAAAAACCCTCGGAGAGAATACTCTCCGAGGGACTGCCAGCTTGCAACATAAGGGTGGAGGGGATAGGTAGGCTAGGAAATTTCCACCATTTCGGGTTCGACTTCTGGGTTAGAGTCTGTTGCTTCGCTGTCAATTGGGTCAACGGATTTGGGTTTGGGTTTGGGTAACAACTCGGTGCGCAAACGCTGGTCGATTTCATCCGCCATTTCGGGGTGTTCTTTAAGGAACATACGCACGTTATCCTTACCCTGGCCGATACGCTCTTCATTGTAGCTGTACCAGGCGCCGGCTTTTTCAATCATGCCGTGCTTCACGCCGAGGTCGATGAGTTCACCCTCACGGGATGAGCCTTCACCATAGAGAATTTCGAATTCACACTGCTTGAACGGGGGTGCCACCTTGTTCTTGACGACCTTAACGCGGGTTTCGTTGCCAATCACCTCGTCTCCCCGCTTGATCGCCCCAATGCGTCGTATGTCGAGGCGCACTGAGGCATAAAACTTTAGCGCATTGCCGCCGGTTGTGGTTTCCGGGTTACCGAACATGACACCGATCTTCATGCGAATCTGGTTGATGAAAATAACCATGGTATTGGAGCGCTTGATATTCGCGGTAAGCTTGCGTAGTGCCTGGGACATCAATCGGGCCTGCAGCCCCATGTGCGAATCGCCCATATCACCCTCGATTTCCGCCTTTGGTGTCAAGGCGGCGACCGAGTCAACGACAACAACTTCGACTGCACCCGAGCGCACCAGCATATCGGTTATTTCGAGCGCCTGTTCACCGGTGTCCGGCTGTGAAACCAGCAAATCATCAATATTGACGCCCAGTTTATCGGCATAGGTCGGATCCAGCGCGTGCTCGGCATCGACAAACGCGGCGGTGCCACCGTTTTTCTGACACTCGGCAATAACCTGCAGGGCCAGCGTGGTCTTACCCGAAGATTCAGGTCCATAGACCTCGATAACACGGCCACGCGGCAAACCGCCGATGCCCAGTGCAACATCCAGTGACAGCGACCCGGTTGATATCACGCCCATGGTCGTATCGACCCCGGCATCACCCAGCCGCATGACCGACCCCTTGCCGAATTGCTTTTCAATCTGGCCCAGTGCTGCTGTGAGTGCTTTTTGCTTATTGTCGTCCATTTGCTACCTACCTTTGGGTTTGAGTTGCCGGATTATCACACAGTCCAACGAGAACATAAAGAGAACTTTTCAATTTTTCGTCAATTTCCAATCGCGCTGTGCGTTAACATAGTGTGCATTATAGTTTCGCAGTAGCTCATAGCGTGAGCCATTAAAAATAAAAGAAAAACAGGAATTTACCGCAATAGGTTGAACCGGGCCGAATGCAACGATAGTCTTTAGCAAACCCGACTGGAACTCGCGTGGATAAACCTAACCGCCCCGATATTTCCGCTCGCAGTATCGTGATTCTGGCCGCCCTCGTAGCCGTCGTGGCGGCACTCACGCTGCTGTGGCCCAGCGCGCCCGCGCCGGGATCTCCGCTAGCGCAACTATGCGGCGCGCTCGGCGCAATGCTGTTACTGGCACCACTTGCCTTTGTCATCATGAAGCGCTCCGGATTTGCCAGCAACCCGCCCGCCTGGTTTATCGGCCACGTCATCGCCACGTCGCTCGGAAGCTGCCTGATTTTTATCCATGCCGCCGCGGGCAACTGGCTGACGCCACCCGGTCTTATCCTGTTGCTGATGGCGTTTCTGGTCCTGCAGGGGAGTTTACTGCGCGCTTTCTTGTCGCATGGATTCAGCCTGCTGTTTGCCCGCAGTAGTGTCGCCTCGGGATTCGATGCACCCCCAAACCTCGATAAAGAAGCGCTGCGGCAGGTAATCGACGCCAAGACCCGGCTGCTGGCAAGCATCGATCCCGCTGCCGATGAAGCACTGTTCTCACCTGCCCTGAAACACTGGCTGCGCCAACCCTGGAAAAGTACCCGTTACCTGGCGCTGGCCGAGCGCGAGGCACTCATGGTCGGCGCTCGCGCCAGTGCCGGCATCGGGCTCAGCTGGTCGCGACGCATTCATATGCTGGCAGCGCTCGGTTTTTACCTGGGCCTGATAGCACACATCGTCGTGGTGCTGTTTTTTGCCGGGTATGCGGCCGATGGCGGGCCCATCGACTGGTGGTATATCACCGACTGGGGAGGTCATCGATGACCGATGCCTCAACCCAGTTAGCGCTGATGATCGATCTCGAACGCTGCACCGGCTGCAAGAGCTGCGAAGCCGCCTGCAAGCAAACCAATGCGCTCGGTCCCAACAGTTATCGTAACCGGGTGATGTGGTTCGACGAACAGCACAGCGATAGCGCACAAACGTCTCCGGCCAGGCTCGATTTTCTGACCGTCACCTGTCAGCAGTGCGAGCGTCCGGCCTGCTTGCGTGCTTGCCCGGTCTACCCGAAGGCAATCTCCAAGGATCCGGTCACGGGTGTGGTCGCGATTAATGAAAACCGCTGCACCGGTTGCGGCGAATGCGCGTTGTCCTGCCCCTATGGCGCCATTGGCTACAACGCCGAGCAACACCATGCCGTGAAATGCGATTTATGTGCCGATCGCAGGACACGGCAACTGGGACCGGCCTGTGCCTCTGTCTGCCCTACGCGCGCCATCAGTTTCGACACGCGCGCAAACCTCCTTGCCAGGGCACAACAGGAACAGCGACAAATCATCGATACCGACCATTTCCTGCAGCAACCAGCAACCATTTATCTCAGACGACTGGGTGAAACCATAGCAGGCCAGGCCGAATCCCGGACTCGCAGCACACCGGTCTTAATGAATGATCATCAAAGTCGGGCCAGTCTGCAGACCGAAGTGGCACAGGGGTCATATCGACGCTCACACAAGGACCTGCTGCTGCAACAGCCGGAGCGTGTTGTCCCGGGAGGCTGCAACATCTGCTTCAACGGCTGCCCGGTGAAATATCACCTGCGCGGCAACGAGGTACTCAATATCTACGGTAACGAAGACGACCCGGTGTTCCAGGGGCGCGTTTGCCCAAAATCGCAGATGTCGCTGCAGCTTTACAATAATCCCCACCGACTGGTGACGCCGCTGAAACGAGTCGGTGCGCGCGGCAGCGATTCATTTCGGCCGATCAGCTGGGACCAGGCCCTGAGTGAAATCGCGCACAAACTATCCGCGGTGCGCGCTCGTTACGGGAGTGAGACACTGGCGATCCAGTCGGGCTCACGTACCGGCGTGCTCAATATCATCGGCGCGATACCGCTCTTTGCCGGTCTCTGGGGTACCGCAAACGTGGCCGCTACCGAGCCTTATTGCGACCTCGGCAAGGGGCTTGCACTTGGCCTGACGCAGGGCACCGGCGTCATGGCAAACGTCTATACCGAGGAAGATATCGGCAGTGCCGAGGCCTATGTTTACATCGGCGACAACCAGGCCGAGACCCGTCCGGTAAATTTCGGCATGCTGAACGACTGGCGACTGCAGCACCGTGCCAAAATGATCGTCGTCGACCCCCGCCTGACCCCGACCGCCAGCAAGGCCGATGCCTGGCTACCGATTCGTTCAGGGACCGATATGGCACTTGGGCTCGGTATCATCCACTACCTGTTCGAACAGGATCTCCACGACCAGGCATTCTGCGAACGCTGGGTCGTCGGCTGGCGCGAGTGGCGTGAATATGTAAAGAATCAAAACTACGATCTCGACTGGGCGGCACAGGTTACCGATCTTGAAATCGGCCAGCTCGAAATGCTCGCGCGCACCATCGCGCAAGCCGACGGCTGCATGATCTTTCTAAGTCGCGGCATCAACCAGCATACCAATTCAGCGCAAACCAACCGCGTATTCATGTTCATCGCGGCAATGACCGGCAACTGGGGGCGTCGCGGCGGCGGTTATTTCAACGTTTCATCCGAAATGAACTGGCAGCAGCCGCTGATTCCCGCCGCTCGCAAACCCGAGACACGGGCCGCGGTCGGTAAAAACCCCTCCGCCTGGATGGAGCAAATCAAAACCGGGCCCGCAAGGCAATCAGCGCACTGGATCTCGTGGTACACCTCGAGTTGTTCAAGAATGCGACCTCGCGCTTCGCCGACTACGTATTACCGATGGCAAGCGGTATCGAAAAAGGCGGCACCACGCGCTTTGCCGAGGATCGACGCATTGTCTGGAACGACAGGTTTATCGATCCGCCCGGGGAGGCCCGTTCCGATCACTGGTTCTGGATCGAACTGGGTAAGAAATTCGGCTTTGACGATGTACTGAAAGATGACTACAAGGATCCCCGTAAACTCTGGGACGAAGTGCTGGTAACTGCCACTCCGGACCTGGCCGCGGCTACCACCGCGGAGCTGACCAGCCGACCCAATCGAACGGTACGATTACCCCGCTTCGAGGGTCGGCCGGGTGAAATCGATCCGGTCTACGTGACCGAGGCAATGCGCCTTAACCCGGGCGCAGATCTGAGCTACCCAACCGCGAGCGGCAAGCTTGAATTCTGGACCCCGCGGCTGGAGCAGAAGTTTTCGGTGATGGGACTATCGGCGTTACCCGAGTTCTACACCGAGGCCGAGCAGTTAGTCGATTTGCCGCACATCAAGTACGACGAGACCGCAAAAGTTTCGAGTTTTTTCAGCGAGGAAACCCTGGTGTATCCCGGCCACATCGTTAACGAGCCGGTAACCCGCGATGCGGCTTTCGATACCGAACTCGTAACCGGTCGCCCGGCCGCACCGCACTTCCACTCCTGGACGCACTATTACTGGCAGGCCCAGGAAATGTGGCCCGAGCTGTACTGTCAAATCCATCCCCGCAAGGCAGCAACGCTGGATATCAGGGACGGAGACCCGGTATCCGTTATCACTGAAAACGGCAGGATTACCCAGCGCGCCTGGATCCACCGCGGGATCCGCCCCAACTGCATTTTCATCCCGATCGGCTGGGACGAGCAACAGCCCTATCACCCGGGTGCGAGCGTCAACCACTTAACCGGGATCCGGCTCGATCCGGTCTCGCAGCAGGCCAACCTGAAAACTCATCTTTGCCGGTTGGAAAAAGCAGCGCAGTAGCTCCATGGATTCGGCACATCTCGACATTTCTTCGCAGTTCCTGCTGGCCCTGGGCGGAATTTTTCTGGTCGGCCTGCTGTTGTCAACCGTCGCGCAAAGGTCATTCCTGCCTCGCGCTACCCTGCTGTTGCTGTTCGGTGCGATTATCGGCGGAGATTTGCTGGACCTGGTTCCCGGGCTGCTGGCCGACCGCTTTGGTCTCATCGCCGAAATGACCCTGCTGATGGTGGGTTTCCTGTTAGGAGGGAAACTGACCCGATCCGCGTTAAAAGGCCACACCGGCATCTCATTCTCGATTTCAATCTGTGCCGCACTATTACCCGCGCTCGTGGTCTGCCTGGGCATGATAGCGATGGGCGTAGCCGTCGAAATCGCGGTACTGCTCGGTTGTTTCGCAGCGGCCACGGCGCCGGCGGCCGTTCTCGACGTGGTGCAGGAATCAGGCGTAACAAACAAGTTCAGCGAACTGCTGTTATTAATTGTTGTCCTCGACGACGTCTGGGCACTATTGCTGTTCGGCATCGGCATGGCGGTCGTAACCTCTCTAAACGGTGTTGCCGGCGAGTCCACATTCATCGGTCTCGTCGCCTGGGAGCTGGGCGGAGCCATACTGGTGGGTATCGCGGTCGGTTTGCCCGCTGCTTACCTGACCGGTCGCATCAAGGCCGGCAGACCGATGCTGGTCGAGGCGCTGGGTATCGTTTTCCTGTGCGGCGGCATTGCCCTGTGGTTGAATGTTTCTTTTCTGATTGCGGCCATCGTCATGGGCGCAATAATCGCCAACCTGGCTCGCCACCACGAATATCCCTTCCATGCGATTGAAGACATCGAATCGTTATTCATGATCATCTTTTTTGTCCTCGCCGGGGCATCACTCGAACTCGGCGCGCTTGCCGTGCTCGGGATCACCGGCGGGGTTTACATTCTATGCCGTGCGCTGGGCAAATACCTGGGTGCCTGGATCGGCGGCTACCTGGGTAAATCAGGACAGGATCATCAGCTGTGGATGGGTGTTGCACTGCTGCCCCAGGCCGGCGTCGCAATCGGCATGGCGCTGGTGGCGTCGAACCAGTTTCCCGAGTATCGCCAAATCATACTGCCGATCGTAATCGCATCAACGGTGGTGTTCGAGGTTGTAGGCCCGGTGTTCACGCGCCTCGCAATCAAGCGCTCAATCGAGGACAGTCGCTGAAAGGTATTTAGTTCGAATCAACCAGGTCGATCAGGACTTCCAGCGCCGCGACCAGGGTTGCCTCACGGATCGCCTCGCGATCACCACTGAACTGGAACCGATTGGCGATAAGCTCGTCAGCCGATGCTATCGCTATCCACACCGTGCCGACGGGTTTTTCATCGCTACCACCGCCGGGGCCTGCGACACCGGTAACCGCAACCGCGAAATCCGCATGACTGTGATCAAGCGCACCGCGCGCCATCGCGGTAGCGACCGGTTCGCTGACGGCACCATAGTCGTCGATGATCGATGTCGGCACCCCCAGCATTTCATTTTTCGCCGCATTACTGTAGGTAACAAAACCGCGCTCGAACCAGTCCGAACTGCCCGCCAGGTCGGTCAAGGTTTTGGCGATCAGCCCGCCGGTACAGGATTCGGCGGTGCAAACCTGCTGCTGTTTACGCATCAGCAATTCGGATAGCCTGGTTGCCAGTTTAAGGGGGCCAGAATTCATGCGCGGATTATAACCAAAGCCGCATCGACCGGCACGGCAAACTAAATCGAAAAATCCTGAGCCAGATCAATTTAGACAATGACCGTCTGTATTAGCTTGTATATTTCAGAGTGATGCACAGCGGGATCGGCATCTACAAGCAGCTAGCCTGCATGGCTAATCAGACAGGCAATGATATAATATTTTATTGTGCAAAGTCCGGGCTAGAAAAATGAATGATAGTTCAAATCCTGATTCGACTTCCGTGATGGAAGCCGAAGATAACTCACAATTCGAAACACCCTCGATGGAAGACAACAGCATCGCGCAGCACGAAATGGAGCGCATGGACGTTATTCGCAGGTTCGAAAATGGAATGTATCCCTACGAGGACAGAATTAAAAAGTCTGACTATGAACGTCAAAAAGCCCTGCTGCAGGTCGAGTTACTCAAGGTACAGCGCTGGGTGAAGGAATCCGGCAAGAAGATAGTGGTCATTTTTGAAGGCCGCGACGCCGCCGGCAAGGGGGGTGCGATCAAACGCTTCATGGAGCACCTCAACCCGCGCGGTGCCCGCGTTGTCGCGCTGGAGAAACCCACGGTGGCCGAACAGACGCAGTGGTATTTTCAGCGCTATATCAAGCATCTGCCCTCCGCCGGGGAAATCGTGCTGCTCGACCGCTCCTGGTATAACCGCGCAGGGGTCGAACGCGTCATGGGATTTTGTGATCCCTCGGCTTATCTTGAATTCATGCGCCAGTGCCCTGAGATCGAGCGCATGCTGGTGCGCTCGGGTGTCCTGTTGTTCAAGTACTGGTTCTCGGTTACCCAGGACGAACAACGCAGGCGATTTGAATCCCGCAAGAGCGATCCGCTCAAGCAATGGAAATTATCGCCGATCGACCAGGCCTCGATCGACAAGTGGGATGACTACACCGAAGCCAAGGAAGCGATGTTCTTTTACACGGATACCGCCGATGCACCCTGGACGATCATCAAATCCGACGATAAAAAACGTGCCCGCCTCGATTGCATGCGACATTTCCTGGCGTCATTAAATTATGATGACAAGGATTTCGAAGCAGTAGGGGAACCCGACCCGTTTATCGTCACTTCGAGTGATCATGCCATTGCCAAAAGCGAACATATTCTCGGCAAGAGCCTGCATCCGGAGCAACGGCGCTCGAAAAATAAGCCCGGCTAACTCGCGGCCAATTGATGGCCTTCCTGCCCCTGCTCGAGGTAGTCGAGAATAGTCGCGCGCACGTCGACCCGTGCATTGATTCTGGCACAAAGCAGGAACATTCCCGCCAGCTTGCGATGCAGGAAAATGACATCGGCGGGCGGTATCCGCTGGAATTCATGATTGTTACGTTACTCCGGCAACTGGAATGAAACCAGCTACCAGAGTAACCTGAAACTACTGCAAGACTGGATGCTGCAGAAACAGTTCGAAGCCGCTTCCCTGCCCCGCGTCGCCGGTTACGATCCGCCGTGGACCCTGCCCTTTCAGCGCCGTAACGAAGTCCTGATCGACATCAAATCCTGATTCATTGCCGGTTTCAGAACAGCATCCACTATCGTGCTGCCCAACTGGCCCGGCAGGCGGTTATAAACCAGGTAAAAATTCTGTTCCTTTAACAGTTTCATTTGGGCGTTTATCGCAACTTGCGTACAATTAGCGCTGCAACGCTAGCGCTACAAACAGCTTGCACGCAGATTGTTCCCATATGAATCAAGTCGACACCAAGCTTAAATCACATACCCCAATGATGCAGCAATACCTGCGCATCAAGGCCGATCATCCCGAAACACTGCTGTTTTATCGCATGGGCGATTTCTACGAGCTGTTTTACGAGGATGCCCGCAAGGCCGCAGGTCTGCTGGACATTACCCTGACCAGGCGTGGTCAATCCAGCGGTGAACCGATACCGATGTGCGGCGTACCTTATCACGCCGTCGATAACTACCTTGGAAAACTTGTGAGAAAAGGGGAATCGGTTGCCATTTGTGAACAAATTGGCGATCCAGCCGCCAGCAAAGGTCCGGTCGAGCGCAAGGTGGTGCGCGTGGTGACGCCCGGCACATTGACCGACGAAGCGCTGCTGCAGGACCGCCAGGAAAACCTGCTGTGCTGTATCTATCGACAGCCATCGGGCTGGGGACTGGCAGCTCTCGAAATCAGCTCGGGTCGTTTCAGCTTGAGCGAACTTGACAGCGATGCATTGCTGGGTAGTGAAATTGCGCGGCTCAGTCCTGCCGAAATCATCTATTGCGAAGACCAGCAGCTGCCGCTCGATTCGATTTATACCCAACAGGCCCACGCCATGCCACCCTGGCATTTCGAGCTGGATACCGCGACGCGGTTGCTGTGCGAACAATACCATACCGCCAGCCTGCAGGGATTCGGTATCGCCGATTCGAGTATCGCAATCAGTGCGGCCGGATGCCTGTTGCAGTATGTCAACGACACGCTTAGAACCGAGATCAGTCATCTGCAGCCATTACGTCACGAAACGGTCAGCGATTTGCTGCTGATCGACGCCAACAGCCGCCGCAACCTCGAGCTGATTCGTTCATTTAGCGAACAATCACCGCAAAACAGCCTGTTCAGCGTGATCAACTTCTGCAGTACCGCGATGGGGCATCGCGAACTGACGCGCTGGATACAGAAACCCCTGCGCGATCAGAACCAGGTGCGTCAACGCCATCACGCCGTCGCGAGCCTGCTCAATAACCATGAATTTGAAATCCTGCGCGAGACACTCGCTGAAATAGGCGACATCGAGCGCATCCTGGCTCGGATTGCCCTGCTATCGGCCCGGCCTCGCGATCTATCGACCCTGGCATCGACCCTGCAGACATTACCGACACTGCAGCAACAGCTGGAAACACTCGACAGCCCCTTGCTACAGCAACTGTCAACAGCCATAAGCACCCATCCTGAAGTTGTGGCTCTGCTCGATGCCGCGATAATCGATGAGCCGCCACTGTTGATTCGAGATGGCGGTGTTATTAAAACAGGTTTTGATCCCGAGCTCGATGAATTGCGGGGACTCAGCGCCAATGCCGATCAGTTTCTGCTCGACCTGGAGTCACAGGAGCAGCAAAAGACGGGTATCAACTCACTCAAGGTCGCTTATAACCGCGTTCATGGCTTCTATATCGAGGTCAGCAAATCACAGAGTGACGGGGTACCCGACGACTACGTCCGACGACAAACCCTGAAGGCCGTCGAACGCTACATCACGCCTGAGCTCAAGGCATTCGAAGACAAGGTGCTGAGTGCACGCGAACGTGCCCTCGCGCGGGAAAAGTATCTCTACGAGGCATTGCTGAAACAGCTCGGAGAAAACCTGCCCGAGCTGCAGCAGTGCGCGCTGGCGCTGGCACAGCTGGATGTGTTGAACAGCTTTTCGATCGCTGCGAACGCCTACGACTGGAGCGCACCCGAGCTCACCGATGCCCGGCTACTCGAGATTGAAGCCGGCAGACACCCGGTAGTCGAAAGAGTGCTGGAACAACCATTTATCGCCAATGATCTGCATCTCGATGACGATACCAGCATGCTCCTGATTACCGGCCCCAACATGGGCGGCAAGTCAACCTATATGCGACAAACGGCCTTGATCGTAATCCTTGCCTACATGGGCAGCTATGTACCCGCCCGCAAGGCGCTGCTCGGCCCGGTCGACCAGGTATTCACCCGTATCGGCGCCAGCGACGATCTTTCCAGCGGGCGCTCGACATTCATGGTGGAAATGACCGAGGCGGCCAACATTTTGAATAATGCCAGCGCCAACAGCCTGGTTCTGATGGATGAGATCGGGCGCGGCACCAGTACCTTTGACGGGCTGGCCCTTGCCTGGGCCTGTGCCGATCACCTCGCACAGAAATCGAACGCGTTGACGCTTTTTGCAACTCACTACTTCGAGTTAACCCAGCTACCCGAGCACTATCAGAACATTAAAAATGTTCACCTGGATGCAGTCGAGCATGGTGACGATATTATTTTCATGCATAGCGTAAAACCCGGCCCGGCAAACCAGAGTTATGGACTGCAGGTTGCACGCCTGGCCGGCATCCCCGTAGAGGCGATAAAGCTGGCACGCCATAAACTCCAGCTGCTCGAGCAGCAGTCGACACAGGCGCAGGGAGATTTGTTTACCTCGATTGCCCCGCCAGAAGAGCCAGGGCCGCAGGCATTGATTGCCGAGCTCGAGTCCATTGATCCTGATGAGTTGAGCCCCAGGCAGGCCCTGGAATTGATTTACCGCCTGAAAAGCCTTTCCCGCGCTGATACATAATCACGCTAACCCGCTTGATTTTTATAGACGCCAATTTAAACTGCAGTTTCGCCGCAAACGGATAGCCCCAGGGGAAAATAATGACGTTTATTGTTCTTGAGAACTGCATCAAGTGCAAATACATGGACTGTGTCGATGTATGCCCGGTTGATTGCTTTCACGAAGGACCTAATTTCCTCGTCATCGATCCTGAAGAGTGTATTGATTGCACCCTGTGCGAACCGGAATGTCCGATTGAAGCGATTGTCTCCGAAGATGACATCCCCGAGGGCCAGGAGAAATTTCTCGAACTGAACGAAGAACTGTCCCAGCTGTGGCCCGTTATTACTGCCAGTAAACCACCACCTGAAGATGCCGCCGAATGGGAAGGTGTGCCCGATAAACTTCAGTATTTGGAACGCTAACCGCTGCTGCAAGCTGCTAGCCGGCTCTAAGTTTTGACTTTGATCAGGCCCGTCTCTAAAATCGACCAGCGGCTGATCCAGAACTTTTCTCGCAAGCTTTTCTCAAATCCAACGATTTGGGCGGAAGGGCATCATGGCAGAATGCAATTACTACTCTTTCTACGCACTCGCGAAGATTAGCGATCCCGAATTATTGTACGAGGCGTTTCGGCAACAGATTGCGCCCGGCCATGCTAATGAAATTGAAATCGAGGTTTTTGAGCACAGCGATAACCGCTGGAACCGTTTAACCCCAAGTGGCGGACTCGACCAGAATGTTCCTGAATCCATTGTTGCCACCCTGGAGCAGGAATTCGGGGCACTAGACCCCGGGAGCTGGTATTACGACAGCGATATCGGGGGCTGGTTTTGCAGCTACAAACCATTATCCACCAAGCATTTCGTGCTGCTCGTCAAGTCCAGCGACCCGGACAAGCTGATCGAAGAGGAATACCTGCAGTTCCTGTTTCATTTTTATTGCCACCAGCTGCAAATGCTACAGGGCACTTACCGTGACGCGTTGACTGGTCTCTATAACCGGCGCGCTTTCAACGAAAAGATCCTGCAGCTGCTGGACCGTTCCAGCAACCACAGGCGGCGCGCGATAAGTTTTTCACCCTCGGTCTTCGTCATGCTGGATATAGATCGCTTCAAATCGATTAATGACAGCCAGGGACACCTGCTCGGTGACGAGGTGTTGTTGATACTGGCGCAACTGATGACCGACTCATTCCGCGAAAATGACCTGCTGTTTCGCTATGGTGGCGAGGAGTTCGCGATGGTGCTCATGGACATCACAACCGAACAGGCGCAACAATCGCTGGAGCGCTTCAGAGAAAAAATCGCCAATCATGAATTTCCTAATGTCGAACAGGTAACAGTCAGTATCGGGTTTACCAAGTTCGACAAACGCCTTTCAATTGATGAGCTAGTCGGCCAGGCCGACAATGCACTCTATTACTGCAAGACCAGCACGCGCAACGCGGTGCATGGCTACCAGGAGCTACTCGACAAAGAATTGATACCGGCCGTAAAAACACCCCGCACCCCCAGTGCCGAACTAACCTAGCTAACGTCCAAACGCAACCCGACCCATTTAACACACCGACACTAGTAACTGTGGGTGGAATACATTTTTGCCCGTCAAAAATGT
>CALZHS010000038.1 GCA_945787265.1 uncultured Gammaproteobacteria bacterium
GCGGGAAACGAGATTCGAACTCGCGACCCCAACCTTGGCAAGGTTGTGCTCTACCAGCTGAGCTATTCCCGCAAAAGAGCCGCTATTCTATAGATTCACTTTTACCTGTCAAGCCGGGACCGGCCCCCGAGGTTCAACCCTGACGGCTTATGACAGGCCAGGCCGCGCGCAGGTAAACGATCATCGAAACGATCGTCAACAGGGCCGCCACGTAGTAGATTGCCAGTCCAATTTCGAAGATGGGCAAACCCATAAACGGCTCAGAAAATATCATGAAACCGAGGGCCAGCATCTGCGCAACCGTCTTGGCTTTACCAATAAACGATACCTTTACCGTCGTGCTGCTGCCCAGTTGCGCCATCCATTCTCGCAGCGCCGAAATAGAAATCTCCCGGGCCACGATAATCACGGATGGCAGGGCAACATAAATACTCGGGTGAGCCTCGACCAGCAAAACGATTATCACCACCACCATGAGCTTGTCGGCAACCGGGTCAAGGAAGGCACCGAACGAGGATTCCAGCTGCATCGAGCGTGCCAGGTATCCGTCTACCCAATCGCTCAAACTGGCAATCACGAAAATGCAGGTTGCGGCGATATTGGCCCAGGCGAGGGGCAAATAAAAGACAATGACGAAAAGCGGAATCAGGACAACACGAAACAGCGTAATCGCGGTGGGCAAGGTTATTTTCATGACTCGCCAGTTAACGGACTAACCGTGAAAACTATCATAGATCGCCTGGGCGGTCTCCCGGTTAATACCCTTGATTTGCATCAGTTCCTCGACTCCAGCTGCCTGAATGCCCTGCAATCCGCCAAAGGTGTTCAGTAACAGCTGCCTTTTTTTGACACCGATACCCGGAATTTCCTCGAGCCGGGATTTGCGGCGCGTTTTCGCGCGTGCCTGGCGATGCCCGGTGATTGCAAATCGATGTGCCTCATCCCGTATCTGCTGAATCAGCAGCAATGCTGGGGAATCCATCGGGAATTTCAGGGACGACATCTCTTCGTCGATGATGTCCTCGTAACCGGCACGTCGTTCTGCGCCTTTGGCGATTCCGAATACCCTCAGATTTTCCTTGATATTGGGGATATTCATCGACTCCAGCACCTCCAGTGCGATTCCGAGCTGGCCTTTTCCGCCATCGATTAAAACCAGGTCTGGCAACAGTTCAGGCGAATTCTGGCGCTTGCTATAGCGTCGCTCCAGTACCTGACGCATTGCCGCGTAATCGTCGCCTGGCGTGATATCGTTGATATTATAACGCCGGTATTCGTTTTTAACGGCACCTTCCCGGCCATACACAACGCAGGACGCCCTGGTCGACTCACCCATGGTATGACTGATATCAAAGCATTCGATGCGCTCGGGTGGAGCTTCGAGATGTAAAATTTCGACCAGATTCTGAAACCGCTTGCTCAGCAGGCTTGCCGATAAAAGGTAGCTTTCCAGCGCCTGTTTCGCATTGTTGATTGCGCTCTCCAGTGCGCGCTGGCGTTTACCGCGCACCCTGTGCGTTATCCTGACCCGCGAGTGGTTGAGCAGGTGCAACGATTCGGCAAGCAAGTCTATATTTTCAAGATCATGGCTGACGATGATCTCGGCCGGGGCTGGATGATTGGAATAATGCTGCATGATGAAGGTTTCAAGCAGACTGGGCGCGTCGGTATCAAGTTTGGCGCGATTAAAAAAGGGCTTGTTGCCGAGCGAAGTACCATTGCGAATCATGAACAATTGAATACAGCTGAAATCCTGGCGCAGCTCGCAGGCAATGATGTCAATATCTCCGTTGAAATCGGTAACAAACTGTTTTTCGGTAACCCGTCGCAAGGTTTCGATACGGTCGCGTACCTGTGCTGCCTGCTCGTAATTGAGTTCGGACGAGTGTTCTTCCATGAGCTTGATCTGTTGGTCGATGAGCTCGTCGCTTTTGCCTTCGAGAAACATTTGTGCCTGTTCGATCTGCAAACGATAACTTTCCTTGTCCGTGTGTCCGACACAGGGCCCGGTGCAACGTTTGATTTGATACTGCAAGCAGGCACGGGTGCGATTCGACAGTGCGGAATCTTCGCAATTGCGCAGCTGGAACATGCGCTGCACGTGATTGATGGTGTATCGAATCGATCCGGCGCTCGGGAACGGGCCATAAAACGTCCCTTTGCGTTTATCGGGTTTGCCACGAAAAACGGTTAACCGTGGAAAATCATGGTTGCTCAGGAAGATGTAGGGATAACTCTTATCGTCGCGAAACAGGATGTTGTAGCGCGGATTAAGGTTCTTGATCAAATCGTTTTCCAGCAGCAGCGCTTCGCTTTCGGTGCGCGTGTTGATGACTTCGATTGAACTGATGTTGTTAACCAGCGAGATGATGCGGGTGGACAAACCGGTTTTGCGAAAATAACTGGCGAGCCGCTTTTTCAGATTCTTGGCTTTACCGACGTATATCACCTTGTCGTGTCGGTCGATCATGCGGTAGACACCGGGTTTACTGCTGACCGTGGCCAGAAAGCCCTTATGATCGAAATCCTGCCGCTGCTTCATTGCAGTATCAGCCTGATTCGATCGAATGTCGCTGCAAACATGGGCGCAGTGATCCTGCGGGTATTCTGGTTGTATTTGCTGGGATGGATCGAGTCAAGCAGTTTCAGGCCATTCGGCAAATCATACTCAGCTTGCTGAAAAAACCGATAGTGTGCCTGGGTCAGATTCAGTGCTTTCAGGACTGCGCGGTGTGCGATCGTGCCAAGTGCCAGTAACACGGAACCGGAGGCCAGGGCTGAAATTTCAGATCGAAGGTAAGCGGAGCAGCGATCAATCTCGGATCCGATCGGCCGGTTTCCGGGTGGAACGCACTTGACCGCATTGGTAATTCGACAATTCATCAGCCGCATTTCGTCGTCGCAGCCCTGCGAAACCGGACTACTGGCAAAACCATACTTGTGCAGGGTTGCGAACAGCAGGTCACCGGAAGCGTCACCCGTGAATGGTCTTCCGGTCGCATTAGCCCCGTGTAAACCCGGCGCGAGACCGACAATCAGCAATTGCGCAGCAGGTTCGCCAAATGCTGAAACCGGCAAACAGCGATATTCGGGAAATTTCTTCTTTTGCTCAATCCGGTAAGCCGTTAGTCGCGGACACTGCCGGCAATCTTGCAGGTTGCTCACTGCTAATCAATCCGAGTTTGCGAACTCGACCATCCCCTGCTGTACCGCTATCTTAATCAGATCGACTTCATTATGCGCGCCCAGTTTTTCCAGCAGGCGCAGGCGGTAGGTGCTGATGGTTTTCGGGCTAAGACACAGTTTTTCGGATATCTCGGCGTTGGTCAAACCGTGGGAAATCATCAGCATTACCTGGAATTCACGTCTCGACAGGCGGTCGACGGGATTATGTTCGTTTCCCGGTAACAGGGACAGGGCCAGCTGCTGCGCGATACTCGGCGCTATATAAGCGCCGCCATTATTGACCTGGTTGATTGCGGTCAGCATTTCTTCGACACCGCAGTCTTTGGTAAGGTAACCCTTGGCGCCGATTTCGAGCATTCGTTTGGGAAAGGTTTGCTCGTTATGGATGGTCAGCACGATAATTTTCTGACCGGGGTTGCGCTGCAAGATTCGGCGACATGCCTCGACGCCACCGATACCGGGCATACTGACATCCATTAATATGACATCCGGGTTTAGCAGCTGGGCGAGCCTGACGCCCTCTTCCCCACAGTCGGCTTCACCGACAATCTTGACTTGATTGCTATCTTCCAGCAGTCGCCGAATCCCGGTGCGCACCAGCGCATGGTCGTCGGTGAGTAACACGCTTATCATTATTTGAAACCAGGTAGTCTGGCGGCATCATATCACAGCGTTCCTACTTACTGTAATCCAGTATCGCGTCAACTAGTAACGCAGTAACACCGAGCCCCAGGTAAACCCGCCGCCAAATGCTTCCAGCAGCACGAGTTCGTTCGCCTTGATGCGACCATCGCGTACCGCGACATCAAGCGCCAGTGGCACCGATGCGGCCGAGGTATTGCCATGTTTGTTAACGGTTACGACAACCTGGTCCATCGACATTTTAAGCTTTTTAGCGGTTGCGGTAATAATCCGGATATTTGCCTGGTGTGGCACCAGCCAGTCGATATCCGATTTAACCATGTGATTCGCTGCCAGGGTTTCGTCGACAATGCGGCCCAGCGTGTTGACGGCCATTTTAAACACTTCGTTACCGCGCATTTCGACAAAGCCTTGAAAACACTTCCGCGCCAACCACCAGCACCTTGCTTGCGCTGCCCGTTTTTATAAACTTGTCGGCGACTGCCAGCGCATAGATGAACCCGGTACACACTGCCTGGATATCGAATGCCGGGCAACCGTGCAGGTCCAGGCGCGCCTGCAGGATACAGGCCGAGCTCGGGAAGATCTTGTCGGGAGTAGAAGTTGCCAGCACGATCAGGTCGATCTCATTGGGATCAATACCTGCCGATTCTATAGCGAGTCTCGAGGCCTTTTCGGCGAGATCAACCGTGGTTTCATTATCCGCCGCAATATGGCGTTGTTCGATACCGGTGCGCTCGCGAATCCACTGGTCGGACGTTTCCACGATTTTTTCCAGGTCATGGTTCGTCATAACGTTCTCTGGCAGGTAACTGCCGGTGCCGGTGATGCGGGAATAGATCACGTGACCGCTTCCCCGACCTGTTCCATGTAGCTCTCGATCGCGCTGGAGATTCGTTGCGGGACCTTATTCTCGATCTCGAGGCTGGCGATCTTGATGGCGTTCATGAACGAGCTGGTGTCGGCGCTGCCATGGCTTTTGACAACAATACCGTTAAGCCCCAACAGACTGGCGCCGTTATAACGACGCGGGTCGAGTTTGCGCCGCACCGAAGACAATACGGGCAAGGCGCAAACGGCAGCCAGTCTTGTTAACCAGTTGCGCTTAAATTCGTTGGACAGTACGTGGTTGATAAAAGCCGCCAGGCCCTCCGCGGTTTTCAGCGAGACGTTGCCAACAAAACCATCGGTTACAATCACGTTAACAGTACCCTTGTAAATGTCATCACCCTCAACAAATCCATAATAGTTTAGCCTGCTTTCGGAGATTAGTTGGCTGGCCCTCTTTACTGACTCGCTGCCTTTCACGGACTCTGAACCGATATTCAATAGCCCGACCGAAGGATCCTTGATTCCCTCCACTGATTGCGCCAGCACTGATCCCATCAACGCAAATTCGGCAAGGTTTTCAGGAGTGCATTCCAGGTTAGCCCCGAGGTCCAGCATCTGGGTGTGACCATTGATGCCCGGCAAGGTGGTGCAAATCGCAGGACGACTTATTCCCTGTATGGTTTTTAACACAAACTTGCTGGTAGCCATGAGCGCGCCGGTATTACCCGCACTGACGCAAGCCTGCACCCTGCCCTCCTTGACCAGGTCGATTGCCACCCGCATCGATGAATCTTTTTTCTTTTTAAGCGCGACGGCGGGCAGTTCATCCATGTCGACAACCTGGGAGGCGTGGTGAATCTGGACCCGATTATCGTTACCCCGGCCGTGCTTCTCGAGTTCGACCGCGAGTGGCTCCCGATCGCCGACAAGAACCAGCTCAAGGCCGGGAATCTCATCCATTGCAAGGCGCGCAGCAGCCACGGTTACGCTGGGGCCGTGGTCGCCGCCCATGGCGTCAAGCGCGATAATTTTAGGTTCCATTTAGCCGCATCGGAAACAAATACGGGCGGTTGTTGCCGCCCGTACTCAGTGATTGAACGCGCCGTAACTACTCGTCATCGTCTTCGACGATTTTATCCGCAATTACCTGACGGCCCTTGTAGTAGCCATCGGCACTGATGTGGTGTCGACGGTGGGTTTCACCGGTCGTGGGCTCAACCGCCAGGGTTGCACTTCGCAGCGCATCGTGGGAGCGTCTCATACCTCGTTTGGACGGGGTTTTACGACTTTTCTGAACAGCCATTATGTATCTCCAGTTTTCTTAATCGGTCGTTTTCAGTTGTTGTAAAACTGCAAACGGATTTTCTCTCGCGGGTGTCTCGGATTTCTTGTCAGCAAGCTGCCAGTTTTTGTTGCAAGCCCTGTCCTCATGGGTAGCTACCAGGGGTATTGCCAGTAACAGCTCGTCTTCTATCAACTCCATAATGTCGATATACCCGTCATGACTATAGATCGTATCTTCGTCGCTGTGGCCGACAATGTCATCGCTGGCGTCAATCATGAGTTTGAAATCGAGTTTCAAAGGCCATTCCATTGCCCTGAGACATCGCTGGCATTCCAGCTCAAGGCTGGTTTCCAGCCTGCCCTTAATCGTTGGAATATCGTACTCATTGCGTAAGAATTCGAATCGAATGGCTATCTGGCCGTCGGTACTGTCCGATTCTCCGCCGTGGAGCAGTTCAGCCAGACGCCTGGCTTCTGCCAGCGGTATTTCTCCCTCGAAACAGCCGTTTCGGGTCACTTCCTTTTGAACCTGATAGCGTTTACGCAACTTGTCCCGCATAAGGCGGCGATTCTACATGCTTGTGGATAACATTGTCTATTCAATTCGCCGTGAAAATAGCGGCGGATAATGTATTCAATTAGCGCATGTAATATACTGCGCCACCGTTACCAGACCGCTGCAAATGCAGCTCCCGGTCTACCCGGATTTTTACAGGAACTAAACCCAGTGCAAACTCAGATAATACTGGCCAGCGGCTCCCCGTTTCGCAAACAGCTTCTGGATCGATTACGGCTCGACTTCAACTGTCTTTCTCCCGATATCGACGAAACTCTCCGGCCAGGTGAGGATGCCCGCAGTTATGTTTGTCGACTGGCGCAAGCGAAGGCAGAACAGGTGGCAGCAGATCACCCTGGAGCGATTGTCATTGGCTCTGACCAGTGTGCGCTGCTGGACAATAAAATACTGGGCAAACCTGGAACCCACGAAAACGCACTGCAGCAGTTGCGCGAGGCGCAGGGAAAAAGGGTGATTTTTCATACCGGTATTTGTGTTCTGCAGCTTTCATCTGGATTCAGCGCGCTGGAGGACGTCCTGTTCGAGGTCGAATTCCGTAATCTGAGTGATCGACAGCTGGAGCACTATCTCCATATCGAGCAGCCCTACCAGTGCGCCGGCAGCTTCAAGGCAGAAGGCTACGGTATCTGCCTGTTCAGCAAAATGCACGGGGATGATCCGACGGCGCTGATCGGATTACCCCTGATTACGTTGACAGCCATACTGGAACGCGCGGGAGTCGCGGTCGTCTAGCGCGGCTAACGAAATCAGTTAATAGCCAGACTGCCCAGAAAGTACTCGCTGATCTCGCGTCCTGCACTGCTGCCGATGCGCGCGGCTATTCGTTCCAGCAGGTTGGCCTTGGGCGTGAAATCAACAACCTCTTCCGCCCCAAGTTCCCGCGCAACGCTATGCTTTGTACCGTAGGCATCTACAAGACCCAGGCCGAGTGCCTTTTCACCGCTCCATATCAAGCCGCTGAAGGTATCCTCGTTGACAACCAGACGATCTCCCCTGCCGCGTTTGACTGCAGTGATAAAGTGACCATGCACTTCATCGAGCATCGATTGTAAATGAGCCTTCTGTTCACTTTTCTCCGGCAGGAATGGATCGAACAGTCCCTTGTTTTCACCCGCAGTTAAGAGCCGTCTCTCGACACCGATTTTCTTCATCAGTTCGACGAATCCGAACGCATCCATGCGCACGCCAATCGATCCGACCAGGCTCGACTGGTTTGCATAAATTTTATCGGCCGCCGCGGCGACAAAATATCCACCCGATGCGGCAATATCCGCGACCACCGCGTACACGGGTATCGATTCATGTTTCTGTTTCAGGCGCATGATTTCGTCGAAAATGTAAGCGGCCTGCACCGGCGAACCGCCCGGTGAATTGATTTCCAGCACCACACCCGCTGTATCATCGTGCTTAAAGGCCGCTTTGAGCCCGGCAATGACGTTCTCGGAACCGGCCGCTTCACCACTGGCGATAACCCCGGAAAGCTTGACCAGCGCGGTATGCTTTTCCCCATCGACCGCCAACGACCTGTCATCAGTTTCGGCAAAGAACATGATTGTTACAACGCTCAGATAGACGATGAAAAACAGCATGAACCCGACTCGCCAGCGGCGCGCCCGGGTCTGCTCTTTTATCGCCGCAAATACGAGGCGATCAATAATTCTCTGGGAATGCTTGTCATTGCCTGGACCGGCATGCTCGGTACTCGTTTCGTTATCCGTCATCTTGCTTCCTGTTTTAACAGTTGTGCGTGGTTAAGCCATTTTCTGTAGCGCCGATGAGCGCCTCGAATTCTGCCGGCAAAGGCGCGTTGACCACCAGTTCGGGTGTGAATTTGCCCTGTGGCAATTCGAGACTTGCAGCATGCAGCATCAAGCGGCTAATTTTTTGCTGGCGCATGGCTCGATTAAATGCAGCATCACCGTATTTATCGTCACCCGCGATTTCGTGCCCCTGGGACTGGCAATGCACCCGGATTTGATGCGTACGGCCGGTTACAAGTTCCACCTGAATAAAACTGAAACTGTCTCCGGTCTGTAATAGCTTGATTCGACTCAAGGCCTTTTTCCCGTTGCTGTCAACCTGCATTCGTCGTTCCCCGTTGGGAAGGACTATTTTTTTCAGCGCGAGTTTGATTTCGCGTATTTCCCGGGGCCATCGACCCTTGACTATAGCGCAATATTTCTTATTGAGCGTTCTGTCGCGCAGCGCCGCTTGAACGCCCAGCAACGCCTGTCGGTGTTTACTCAATAGCAGGCAACCACTGGTATCACGATCGAGCCTGTGCACCAACTCGATGGCATGGTCTGGTCGCAGCAGGCGCATCGCGTCGATGACGCCGTAGTCAACCCCTGAACCGGCGTGGACCGCGAGTCCGGCGGGCTTGTCGATAATGATAATATGCGCGTTTTCAAAAAGTATGTTGCGCTCGAGATTTTCGATTAACCGTTTTGACGGCTGTAGCCTGTCGCGTGACTCGGTTAGCAGAAGTAACGGTGGAATCCTGACCTGATCGCCAAGTTTGAGTTTGTATTCCGGTTTACAACGCTTCTTGTTAACCCGCACCTCACCTTTCCTGATGATTCGATAAATGCGGGTACGAGGAACCTTGTCGAGCTGTTTGAACAGGAAGTTATCGAGTCTTTGCCCAAGCTGAGCGGCAGAGATCTCGATCAGGCTGACGGGGCTTTTTTGTGGATTATCTAGACTCAATGGATGGCAGTTGGCAGAAACTGTGTTATATTCCTTGCCGTAGCATTGTACTGCCTAAATTCCAGGCAAAACACTACCAAAACAGTTTTTTAAAGGGAAGCAAAGGCCCGAGGGCCTGTTTTCCAAACGAATTAGTCCGGATCAGGCGATGTATAGGTGCCTGGTTCAGGGCTTCCAGTCACACAAAGGCCAATGAACTGCCTCATACACAGTTTTGTTCTGATCAATAATTTCCTCATCACAATCGGTTTACAGGGACCGGCGTGCATGGGCCTATTGCCCGCACAGATAAAAAAGGAAACACGTCTGGCAGAACGGACAAGTCGCAGCAGCTGGCTATTCAAGCAAGGCAACAATTTCAATGAAAAGAATCTTAATCAATGCCACCCAGGCCGAAGAGCTCAGGGTGGCGATGGTCAATGGCCAACAACTTTACGACCTCGATATCGAAGTACCCTCTCGGGACCAGAAGAAATCAAATATTTACAAGGGTAAAATAGCCCGAGTCGAACCCAGCCTCGAGGCTGCTTTCGTTAACTACGGGGCTGAACGCCACGGGTTTCTTCCGTTCAAGGAAATCGCCAAGCAATACTACGGCGATGCCCCGCGCGACAATAACGGTAAACCGATTCTTAAAGATGCGCTCAAGGTAGACCAGGAGATCATCGTACAGGTCGAAAAGGAAGAGCGTGGCAACAAGGGCGCCGCGTTAACGAGTTTTATCAGCCTGGCCGGCAGGTTCCTGGTCGCAATGCCGCAAAATCCGCGCGCCGGTGGCGTATCCCGACGCATCGAAGGCGAAGATCGCGACGAGCTCAAAAAAACGCTATCAGAATTGACAATGCCGGAAGGTATGGGCGTCATCGTGCGCACCGCCGGCGTTGGACGCTCCACCGAGGAAATGCAGTGGGATCTTGATTACCTGACCCAGGTCTGGACTGCGATCGAAAAGGCAGCTGAAGACAAACCCGCACCATTTCTGATTTACCAGGAGTCAGATATCGTCATTCGGGCTTTACGCGATCACTATCGAAACGATATCGGGGAAATCCTGATCGACTCCAGGCAGGCCTATCAGCAGGCCCATGATTTCATGTCGATGGTCATGCCGGGTTCGATTAACAAGCTCAAACTGTTCGAAGACAGGTTGCCGCTGTTCAATCGTTTTCAAATCGAAAACCAGATTGAATCGGCTTTTTCCAGGGAGGTCACACTGCCATCCGGCGGCGCGATCGTGGTTGATCATACCGAAGCACTAATTTCGATTGACGTTAACTCTGCGCGCGCCACCCGCGGCGGCGATATTGAAGAAACTGCGAAGCAGACCAATCTGGAAGCGGCGGATGAAATCGCACGCCAGCTCAGAATTCGCGATCTGGGTGGCCTTATCGTGATTGATTTCATCGATATGATGCAAAATCGCAATCAGCGCGAGGTCGAAAGCCGGTTACGCAACGCGGCCTACGATGATCGCGCACGCGTTCAAATTGGGCGTATATCGCGTTTTGGATTACTTGAAATGTCACGCCAGAGACTGCGGCCATCGCTCGAGGAATCGAGCCAGATCGTCTGCCCGCGGTGCAGCGGCCAGGGCACGATACGCGATGTCGAATCGCTTTCGTTAGCCGTGTTACGCCTGCTTGAAGAGGAATCACTCAAGGATAACACCGGCAAGATCCTCGCCAAGATGCCGGTCGAATGTGCGACTTACCTGCTTAACGAGAAGCGCGAAAAGATTGATAGTCTCGAGCAGCGACGTGACGTGCATCTCGTGGTCATTCCGGATCCAAGGCTGGAGACGCCGCATTACGAGATCGAACGCGTCAAGGATAACGACACGCATCGTCATGAATCGAACTACAAGAAATCCTACGAGCTGACCACGCCGGAACAGCCGGTGGATCTGGTCGAAAGGGCCAGTAGCAATGTCGCGAGTCCTGAAACGGCAGCCGTGCAGAGCATAACACCCCCTGCCCCAAGGCCGGCTGCACCACCACCCGTTAAAACTGCCGCGAGCGAGGGCGGTTTTCTTGGCAAGATCGTCAACCTGCTGATTGGCAACGGCGATAAATCCACGGCGCCTGTCGAAGAGACGCAGACCAAAAGCGATTCCCGTCCGGCCCGCAGCGGTAACCGGGGTCGTCGCGGTAGGCAGCGTGGTGGACAAAATCGACAGCGTAGTAACGCATCACCGAAAAGCAAGAGCGCAGCCGGAAAAACGGACGCAAAAGGCAAGGACCAGGGTGAAACCGAAAAATCCGCAGCCACGGAAGCCAGGCGTACTAATCAGTCGCGGACGGGTCGTTCACGCGGTGGAAATCGCGGTGGAAATCGCGGTGGAAATCGCGCCAATCGGTCTCGACAACAGGAGCAGAAGCCGTCAACCGACAAAACTTCCGTCGCCGACGGCAAGCGCGAGTCACAAGCCAGGCCGGAACCCGATGGTAATCTTCATCCACAACAAAATCCTGACGCGGATGGAAATCAAAGACAGGCCAGTAAACCCGGGGAAGCTGAAAAAGTAGAAGCTGGCAATGCCAGGGCTCGTAAAACGCCTGCTAAACGCAGCCGCAAACCCAAAAAGGCAGAAGCGACCGATTCGAGTCCGTCGCAGCAATCGTCGAAGACAACGGACGATAAGCCTGCGGCTCGTGAAAAGACAGCTGCCAGCAAAACTAAATCCGATTCTGCCCAGACCGGAGACCAGGCCGTGCCTGAAGCATCCGGCCAGCAAGCGGAAAACAAGCCTGAATCAAGGGTTGAAACCTCGGAGTCATAATCGAGCATGCATTCCAGGGCGAGTGGTTTCTCGGTAAACATTACTGCCCCAACCAACTTCGATTGCAGTCGGGCAGGAATATTAAGCTAACAACTCACCCTTGCCGCTGCAATGGCCGGGATGAGGCGAGGATTATTTCTTGAGTTCCTCGAGGATTTTGTCGGTGATATTGACCGCATCGCTGGCGTAAGCAATGCTTGCGTCGGTAAAAATGAAGTCGTATCCGTTCTTGCTGCCATATTCCTGGATTACTGATTTTATCGAAACCTGCACCTTCTGTAATAATTCCCTTTGCTTTGACTGCAGGTCTTCTTTCAACGACTGCTGTTCAAATTGGAAACGTCGCTTGTTCTGGATAATGTTGTCCTCGGCCTTCTTTTTCTGTTCGTCGCTCATCACCGCACTATCGGTTTTATAGGTTTTTTCCATTTGCTGGATTTCCTGTGCAAGTTTTCGCAGGCTCTGCTCGCGCTCACCAAACTGCTTCTGCAGTTCGGCATTCGCAGAAACCGCTTGCGGCGACTGTTCAAGCAGTACCTTGGAGTTGATAAATGCTGTCTTCCCGGCTGCGTTCAGGCCAAGGCTGACCAGCGCCAGTAAAATAAATGCCGTAATTTTCATATGTTGATGTCTCTTATTGGTTAACCACTGATTCCTGATCTTGCAACCTTTGCTTGAGCAGTTTCTCGATGTTCCTGGTGTCCTCGAATAGTTTCTTGATGGTGTCCGCTGAATAAGGGTTGCCGATGTCTTCCGGATTATCCCCTTTTTTACCGCCTGGATTTGATTCTTCCGTCTCGTTTTCCTCGGACGGAAGTTTTACTGACTGAATCACGTTTGCATTGGGATCGAATCCCTTGAGGGTAAACTCGAAGCCTTCAGGTGGCGCCTCTGTTGTAAACTGCACATTCCCGTCCGCATCGTACCATTTGTAAAACACATCCTTGCCGTCAAGATCTTCATCTGAAGCAGCCTGAATAGCATTGTCTGAGAACTTAGGCAAATCAGGCATCGAGAAGTTCGGCATCGACAGATCGGGAAAACTTAAATCCGAAAAACTCACCAGGGTATCCCCGTCATCGTCTTTTAGAATCGTAAATGGTAACAGCAGCGCTATGAACAATACTGCAATCATGATCTTCGTGAATAGCTTCATCTGGACTTCCAGAACCGTAAAGTAATGCGAAGAGTATAGCTTTTTAACCTCGAATTTCAGTTATGCCGTGCATATACGGCAGCAATATCTCTGGAATCCTGATACTGCCGTCGGCCTGCTGGTAATTTTCCATGATGGCAATCAGGGTTCGCCCCACTGCCAGTCCGGACCCGTTCAGGGTATGGACCAGTTCGGGCTTGCCCGTTTCCGGATTGCGCCAGCGTGCTTGCATTCGGCGAGCCTGGAAATCAGTCATATTGCTGCACGAAGAAATTTCGCGATAGGCATCCTGACCGGGTAGCCAGACTTCCAGGTCGTAAGTCTTGGTAGACGCAAAGCCCAGGTCGCCACCACAGAGGATTACTTTGCGATAGGCAAGTCCGAGCAGTTTGAGAACTGTTTCGGCATGCCCGGTTAGCTGTTCGAGGGCATCCATGGATTTTTCAGGTTCGACAATCTGCACGAGCTCCACTTTTTCGAACTGGTGTTGGCGAATCATACCGCGTGTGTCTTTACCGTAAGAACCTGCCTCGGAGCGGAAGCACGGCGTGTGGGCGACAAATTTTAGCGGTAGCTGTTTCGGCTCGACGATACTGTCGGCGACAAAATTCGTCACCGGTACCTCGGCCGTTGGTATCAGGTAGAGGTTGTGATTTTCAGAATCAATATGGAACAGGTCCTCCTTGAATTTCGGTAACTGGCCGGTACCGATCAGGGTTTGTTCGTTGACCAGGTAAGGCACGTATGCTTCGACGTAACCGTGTTCGAGAACATGCTGGTTTATCATGAACTGTATCAGGGCACGATGCAGCGTAACCAGCGGGCCGGTCATGGTCACGAATCTCGCGCCCGCAAGTTTTGCCGCGCGTTCAAAATCCATACCACCCAGGATTTGACCCAGTTCAATATGATCCCTGGGTTCAAAATCGAACTGCGGTTGCTCGCCCCACTGCAGTACTTCGGTATTATCGGCCTCGCTATCTCCCGCTGGGACGGATTCGTGCGGTAGATTGGGGATTCCCATTAACAGGCTGTCTAGTTCATTCTGCAGCGTGCTTAATTCTGTCTCGGCCGACTTTAACTGGTCGCCCAGGTTGGCTACTTCATCCAGCAGGGGCTGGATGTCATCCCCTTTTGCCTTTGCTTCACCGATCGCTTTGGAACGGCTGTTGCGTTCACTCTGCAGGTTTTGAGTGGAAACCTGCAGCGATTTGCGGCGCTCCTCGAGTTCGCTGAAGGCAGCCACGTCAAAGGTAAAATTCTTTACCTTCAGTTTTTCAACGACCTGTTCCAGATCGGTACGTAGTATTTTTGAATCAAGCATTTCTAAATCATTTGTTTTGCGACGATAAGGCCCGCCCAGGCGCCGAGAATACACAGCACCACGCTGAACAGGATATAGATGATGGCTTTAAGCAGCGCTTCGTTTCCCGCGAGCTGCAGCGTGTCCATGGCAAAGGTCGAAAAAGTCGTGAATGAACCCAGGAATCCGGCCAGCAGTCCGATCCTGATTTCTTCACTGACGTGAAAACGATGCACCAGCAGCACCGACAAAAACCCCATTACCAGTGATCCCAGCAGGTTAACCATCAGGGTGCCATACGGGAACCCCTGCCCGAGCCATTGATAGGTCGATGCCGACATCCAGTATCGAGAGACGGCACCCAGGGAACCGCCCGCAGCAATCGCGAGGTAGATAGACATTTCAGGTTTGAATTAAAATACGATATTGTACCAGCCATCAGGAAAGATGCACCCGCGACGGCATGAATAAAACCAGGCCCTAATCATTATTCGCTTGACCAAATCAGAATCTATCAAGAAGATCGGTCTTGAACTCGGTTTCCAGCAGGTGGGTATTACCGACGTCCATCTCGATCCGCATCATCAACACTATGCCGAATGGATTGCGCGTAACTATCACGGAGAGATGGGCTATATGGCCCGCAACGTGCGCAAGCGCCTGCACCCATCGGAACTGGTTACGGATACCTTGTCGGTGATCTGCGTGCGACTCGACTACCTGGTCGACGAGGTGCAAAGCCCGGTCGACCTGCTTGATCACCCTTACCTGGCCTACGTTTCCCGATATGCACTCGGTCGCGATTACCATAAGCTGATGCGCAAGCGATTGCAGAAATTTGCTGACCGAATAAAACAGGTACATGGCAATATGGGATACCGCGTGTTTACCGACAGCGCCCCGGTTCTGGAGAAAGCACTTGCGGCCAAGGCCGGGATCGGCTGGCAGGGAAAACACAGCAATATCCTGCATCGCGAGCACGGCTCCTGGTTTTTCCTGGGCGAGATCTACACCGACATGGTGCTCGATATCGATGATCCGATCGAGAATCACTGTGGCCGCTGCACCAGCTGCATCGATGTCTGCCCGACCGCGGCGATAGTTGAGCCCTACTGGGTTGACGCAAGACGCTGTATTTCCTATCTGACCATCGAACACCGCTCGGAAATCCCGGTCGAATTTCGCCAGGCGATTGGTAACCGGATTTATGGTTGCGACGATTGCCAGCTGGTGTGTCCCTGGAATCGTTTTGCAAAATACACCAGCGAAGTCGATTTTCAGCCGCGCCACGGGCTCGACCATATCTCCCTGCTGGATTGTTATCGCTGGTCCGAGGCCGAATTCATGCAAAAAATGGAAGGTTCGGCAATTCGACGTATCGGCTACCAATGCTGGTTGCGTAATATTGTGATTGCGCTTGGAAACGCCTCCCGCGACCCACATATAGAAACTATACTGAAGCAGGATTATGCTCACCACAGTGGCTTTATACAACACCACGTTGACTGGGCGATTCAACAACAGCAGGGCAAATCCCAATGAAGCAGTGGCAACAGTTCGAACCCAGGCAAAGTAACGCACAAGCCGCTACCGATTTCATCTGCGCCGTTGACGAACTGGGCGTGATCCTCGTGAGTGGCGCGGATGCGACTGAATTTCTGCAAAACCAGCTTAGCAACGATATAAACCTGATCGACGAATCCCGTTACCAGTTGAGTTCCTACTCTACACCCAAGGGCAGGATGCTGGGTATATTTCGGGTGCTTCAGGTCAGTAACGGTTACCTGTTGCTGACGACCGCGTCAATGGTGGTGCCGCTGCTCGAGCAACTCTTTAAATTTATCGTACAGTCACAGGTGACGCTAGCCGATGCCAGTGATTATTTTGCCCGTTTTGCGGTACAAACAGGACAACCGGACGATCTCGGGATAACCCCGATGCCGAGCGAGCCTGGCGCGAGATACTCGGCGCGTCTT
>CALZHS010000039.1 GCA_945787265.1 uncultured Gammaproteobacteria bacterium
CCCCTTTGCAAATCGGAGATATCGTCCAACTCGAGGACGATGAGCCTGACGCCGACGCCGACGAGGTCGAATTCGACGATTAATCGAAAAAATAAACCAGCGTCGAGTTCTCTCGAAGGGACCTGGCTCCATCCAGCTGCGAGCGACTGTCAATGAGTTGTCTCTCTAAGATCCCCGCCTGCTCGGGGATGACGTTGAGGCCGCTATTGCGGGCGTTCGGTAACTTTCATATCCAGGATCAACTTCTCCGGGCCGCGATAGATTGTGACCTTTATCTGCTCGCCGGGTTGGTAGAGTGTTATCTGGTCGAGTAGATCACGAATACCGAGCACCGGTTTGCCCTCGACTTCGACCACGATATCGCCGGCGCGAATGCCGGCCATATCGGCGGGGCTATTGATAAACACGCCGACGACTAATGCGCCCTGGATGTCCGGATTACCGGTGGCCCTGGCCGCGTTCACGGTAATTTCGGTACCCTCAACCCCGAGCCAGCCGCGCGTCACTTTGCCGAACTTGATGATTTGCCGCATGATGTCGAGCGCCAGCGATATCGGTATCGCGAAGCCGATACCCTGTGCCCCGACGGACTGACTGAAAATTGCAGTATTGATACCGATCAGCTCGCCGCGTGCGTTGATCAGCGCACCCCCAGAATTACCTGGATTAATTGCGGCATCGGTCTGGATGAAATTTTCGAAGGTATTGAGCCCGATGCGATTACGTCCGGTCGCGCTGACGATGCCCATGGTTACGGTTTGACCGACATTGAGCGGATTGCCAATCGCGAGCACGACATCGCCAACGCGGATGGAATATTTGTCTGCGATCCTGATCCCGGCCAGGTCAGTGATCGGGATCTGTAAAATGGCAATGTCCGTCTCCCGATCCTCACCGATCAGAACGGCCTGGCTGCCACGACCGTCGGCCAGGGAAATCAGGATTTCATCGGCACCGTCGATGACGTGCTGATTGGTGAGAATGTAGCCGTCGCTACCGATGATGACGCCGGAGCCGAGGTTGGTCTCACTGCGGCTGCGTTGACGCCGCTTAAGTTGATCGCTAAAGAATTGGCTGAATATAGGATCGTCGAGCAACGGATGCGGTTTTTCGGTGATTGTTTTCATTGTATAAATCGTGACCACCGAAGCGCTCGAAGACGCGACCGCATCCGCGTAGGAAAACACGGCTTTGCTGTTACCCGGTAGCGACGGAACCTGCTCCTGCGACGATGACAGGAACGCCAGGATTTCGTCTTTATCCTTGTCACTTACGGTCACCAGGTAGATGGTCGCAAGAGCCAGGCCGATCAATCCGAACTGAAATAAGAAGCCGACGGCTTTGATTAGTTTCATCGCGCGATAGTATCATAGCGACCGTAAACACAGGATCCGGCACCATGCAATTAAAACAACTCTGTGAATTCTGCGACGAGTACCTGAGCGTTAATGAATTTAACGACTATTGTCCGAACGGACTGCAGGTTGAGGCAACGGCTGAAGTCAATAAAATCGTTTGTGGCGTGACCGCGAGCCAGGCCCTGATTGAAGCCGCGATTAAGCGGGATGCTGACACCCTGATCGTGCACCACGGTTATTTCTGGAAGGGTGAATCGCAGACCATCACCGGCTACAAGGGCAAACGCATCAGCAGCCTGATAACAAACGGCATCAACCTGTTGGCATTTCACCTGCCGCTGGATGTCCATCCCGAGGTTGGCAACAATGTCCAGCTTGCGCGGATCCTGGGCTGGGAGGTGACGGGCAGTTTTGGCGAGCAAGGCCTGGTGTTCGAGGGTAATTTGCCAACCCCAAAACCCCTGGACGAACTCGCGCAGCAAATTGAAACCGGTATCGATACAAGCGCGCTCGCAATCAGTGCCGGCGATCACGCGATCAAGCGGATTGCCTGGTGTACCGGTGCGGCGCAGGGCTTTATCGAAGCCGCGGCTGAACGTGGTGTCGATGCGTTTGTCAGCGGCGAAGTATCGGAACCCACCTTTCACCTGGCCCGTGAATTGGGCATTCATTATATTGCAGCGGGACATCATGCAACCGAGCGTTACGGGGTGCAGGCGCTGGCGAAAGTCATCGCCGAACGCTTCGGTATCGAACAGCAATTTATCGATATTCCGAACCCGGTCTGAAAGCCTGGCCCAATAGTGATAGAAAACCACGCCAATGGACCCATTTAGACCGTAAACGCTCTCGACGCAAAAGTGAAAGTAAGCTATCCTAACGACCGTTTTTTGTGTCCGGGCTGAAGGTCGATTGTGCCGGCGCTTCAATACTCAATCGAGGATGAATTTGAATGTCTTCAGATGGTTTAGATAATAATCGCAGACGCTTCCTGACTGCGGCGACGGTAGTTGTTGGCGCCGTCGGTACCGTGGCCGTGGCGGTACCCTTTCTGTCGAGCTGGAGCCCGAGTGCCCGGGCCAAAACTGCGGGTGCCCCGGTGGAGGCGAATATCGGCAAGCTCGAACCCGGTCAGCAGATTATCGTTAAATGGCGCGGCAAACCGGTGTGGGTAGTGCGCCGGGACGAGAAAGCGCTGGCGACGCTGTCAAACGTTACAGACCAGTTGCGCGATGTCGAGTCAGATGAAAGTATACAACCGGAATACGCCAAGAATGAGCATCGCTCTCGTAAACCCGAATTTCTGATTATCGAGGGTATTTGCACGCACCTGGGTTGTTCGCCGACCTACGTACCCGAAATCACTTCAGATTTCGAGGGTGGCTTCTTCTGCCCCTGTCATGGATCAAAGTTCGACTTTGCCGGACGGGTTTACCAGGGCGTGCCGGCACCGACAAACCTGCCGGTTCCACCGCATTACTTCGTCAGTGACGACGTGATCCGTATCGGCGAGGATGGGGTAGCATAATGAGCGAGAACAATAACAGCGGCGGATTCCTCGGCTGGATCGATGCGCGTTTCCCATTGACGAAGATGTTCGAAGAGCATCTGTCAAAGTATTACGCCCCTAAAAACTTCAACTTCTGGTACTTCTTTGGCTCGCTGGCGCTACTGGTGCTGGTGATCCAGATCGTGACCGGAATTTTCCTGACCATGCATTACAAGCCGGATGGCGAGATGGCGTTCAGCTCGGTCGAATATATCATGCGCGATGTCGACTGGGGCTGGCTCATTCGCTACATACACTCGACCGGTTCCTCGGCGTTTTTTATCGTGGTCTACCTGCACATGTTCCGCGCGTTGATCTACGGCTCTTACCAGAAGCCGCGTGAACTGATCTGGTTGTTCGGCATGTTTATTTTCCTGGCCCTGATGGCCGAAGCTTTCATGGGTTACCTGTTGCCCTGGGGGCAAATGTCCTACTGGGGCGCGCAGGTCATTATTTCACTGTTTGGCGCTATTCCGGTAGTCGGTGACGAACTGACGCTCTGGATTCGTGGTGATTTCGTGGTGTCGGATGCGACCCTGAACCGCTTTTTCGCGCTGCACGTCGTGGCGGTGCCCATCGTGCTGCTGATGCTGGTGGTCATGCATATCATCGCCCTGCACGAGGTCGGCTCGAACAACCCGGATGGCATCGAGATCAAGAAGAACAAGGACGCAAACGGCATTCCGCTGGACGGCATCCCGTTCCATCCCTATTACTCGGTCAAGGATCTTGTCGGGGTTGTGGTATTTCTGATTTTATTCAGCATCGTGGTGTTTTTCATGCCCGAAATGGGCGGCTATTTCCTCGAACACGCCAATTTCGTGCCGGCCAACCAGTTTAAAACACCCGAGCATATTGCGCCGGTCTGGTACTTCACGCCGTATTACGCGATCTTGCGGGCGATTCCCGACAAGCTCGCTGGCGTTATCGCAATGTTCGCGGCGATAGCGGTGCTGTTCGTGCTGCCCTGGATTGACCGGGGCAAGGTCAGGTCGGTGCGCTATCGCTCGACATCTTTCAAGTTGTTGCTGGTGATGCTGGTGATCAGCTTTATCGGGCTGGGTTACCTTGGTGCGTTACCAGCGACCGAGACACGGACCATATTTGCGCGGATATTCAGCCTCGGTTATTTCGGGTTCTTCCTGGGTTTATGGTGGATCAGCAAGAATGAGGTCACCAAGCCGGTTCCAGAGAGGGTGCGCTAATGAACAGGGTGCTAATCATTGTTGCCGGATTGCTGTTACCGACGATGGGCTGGGCCGCCGGCGACGCCCACACCTTTCCGGACGACAAGATCGAGATTGACTGGAGTGACAAGGCCGCGATGCAGCGCGGTGCTCGCACCTTTGTCAATTATTGTCTCAGTTGTCATGCGGCGTCTTACTCGAGATTTAATCGCGTGGGTGCAGACCTGGGAATTCCGGATGATATGGTGCGTGAAAACCTGATCTTTACCACGGACATCAATGGCGAGAAGACCAAGGTCGGTGAATTGATGAAAACGACCATGACGCCGGAGTACGCGGAACAGGCATTTGGTACCGTGCCGCCCGATCTTTCGCTGATCGCGCGTTCACGCGGCGTTAACTGGCTTTACAATTACCTGCGGGGCTTTTATATCGATGACACCCGTGTCGGGCTGGGAGTCAACAACGGTGTCTTTAAGAATGTAGGGATGCCGCACGTGCTGGCTGAATTACAGGGGCTCCAGCAACCAAAATATAAAACCGTGACGGATTCCCACGGTAACGAGAGCGAGGTCATTGTCGATTTCGAAATCATCAAACCGGGGCTGATGACAGAATCCGAGTATGACCAGACCATTCACGACCTGGTGGCGTTTCTTGATTATCTCGCCGAACCCTATAAGCAGACACGCAAGAACGTTGGCACCGGTGTTCTCATTTTTCTATTCGTCTTCCTGATTCTGGCTTATTTCCTTAAGAAAGAGTACTGGAAGGACGTTCATTGACCAGGAAATTATTATTATGTCAGTAGTGGCAAATCGCCGTTCGGTGATGAGTTGCTTTTCTTCTCCGACCGATCCCGAGTGTCACCGCGCGCGCATTGTGCTCGCGGAAAAAGACATCACGGTTGAAATCCATGATGTAGATACCAACCATCTACCGGAAGATCTGCTCGACTTGAATCCGTATGCAACGGTCCCAACCATGGTCGATCGAGACCTTGTGTTGTATAACGCGCGGGTATTGATCGAATACCTCGATGAACGTTTTCCGCATCCTCCACTGATGCCGGTCGACCCGGTATCGCGAGCCAAGGCCCGACTGGCCCTGTTTCGTATCGAAAGTGACTGGTTTAGCCTGCTGGGAGATATCGAACGTGGCACCGAAAGGCGCAAAACTCAGGCCAAAAAAGCGCTTACCGAAAGCCTGATTAATTCGAATGATGTGTTTGGTGCAATGCCATATTTTCTGTCGGCGGAGTTTAGCCTGCTTGACTGCAGCATAGCCCCGATACTCTGGCGACTGCCCCATTACGGAATCGAGTTGCCAAAGAATTGCAGGCACATAACAAACTACATGAAACGCGTTTTCTCCCGTCCGTCGTTCCAGGCCAGCCTGTCCGAGCAGGAACGGGATATGGTTGCCTGAAATCCCGGGTACTCATGTGGGTAGATCTAAAATGTTCGCAGCCTGAGGGTACCTGGTGACCTCGAGCAAACCTTACCTGGTGCGAGCCCTCTACCAGTGGATCCTGGACAATGACACCACACCCTACATCCTGGTGAGTACCAGTGATAACCAGGTGTTAATACCACCTGGAATCGCCAATGATGGCAAGGTCGTGCTGAATCTCGCCCCGGCCGCTATCCAGGATCTCGAAATGACGAATGAGCACGTCTCTTTTTCAGCGCGCTTCAACGGAGTAGCCGAAAATATCTACTGCCCGATCTCGTCCTTGCTGGCAATCTATGCACGGGAAAATGGCGAGGGCATGATGTTTCCGGCTGAAGAATCCGATGATGATGCGGCCCGGTCTGACGGGAGCCCCAGGCCTAAGGGTCCGACGCTCAAAGTCATTAAGTGACGTCGCCCAAAAGCGACGTCATCCCGGAAAGTGCGTAAGGCCTGCGCGGCCCGGCTTATCCAGGATCTTGCACGGTTCCAGCAATCCTGAGAACAGGGTAACCGAGAACGACTTCGCCGGAATCCGATACCTAGCGTTGATAGCCGAGCCATCGGGTTACTCGGCGTAGAACGCGTTTCTGATCCAGTTGAAGTCGTTAGTCCCATTAGACTGCTGCTGAATCAGGAACGCGTCAAAGCGCAGCGCCCGATTACCAAAACGCCTGTTTGCGGCGACGTATAGCTGGGCGGTTTTAATGATTCGGTGTTGCTTGGCGCGGGACAATGCACCGGCAGCACCGCCAAACGCAAGCGACCTGCGAAACTTCACCTCGACAAAACAAATGACGTCACGATCAAGCATAATCAAATCTATTTCGCCGAAGCGACAGCGATAATTGGATTGCAGTAACTCGAGACCCTGTTTGATCAGGTAATCCCTGGCCAGATCTTCATATTGCATTCCATTGCGTATCCTGGTGTTCATTAAATCAGGGAGGTAGTCCGGGAGACAGGCCCTGGGTATCGGGAGGCTGCAGAAGCTTGGCGCGGCCTTTTTCATAGGTTGCCATCATCAGTGACCGCTTTACCCGACCCTTGTCATCGACCGAGAGGGTACCGGTATTATGCAGCAGTGATTCGTCGGGATTGATCATCAGTCGACGCAGCGACGGTATCATGCGATAGGCGTCGATGCCGAGCGCAAACAGGCGGCTGAAGCGTTGGCTTTCATCGGGCCACAGGCGGCTTATCTGCTGGTAGTCGGAATTATCCTGGTTGTCGAGCATCCATGGAATATCGACGAAAAGAATCTCGTCAAGATCGCGATCGTCGTCCGGATTACCGCTACTCGAAGAAATATGCGAGGTCGAATAAACCGGTAAATCCTGCGCATGATGAAATTTGAGTTGCGGCTTGATCAGTCGGGCCTGTCTTGAGTTGGCAGCGATAAAAATCATGTCGATGTCCTGTCGGCGGCGCTCATCGAATTTAACCTGTTCCTTGATCACCTGCTGCAATATGCTCTTGCGCTGGCTGCTCGTTGTCAGGTTGAGCAGGTTTTTAATTGACGCCGAATAATCGTTCTGTTTCGCCGGATATATCGTGCTGCCAACAACATGGCCGCCCAGTGATTCAAAGCGTTTACTGAATGCTCGCTGGAGTCGATAACCCCATTCGGTATCGGGCACCAGTACCGCCGCATGATGTTTGCCTTGCGCAAGCGCGTAGTCTGCAATCTGTATGGCTTCATCTTCGGGGCGCAGTCCGAACTGATAGAGATTGAGTTTGGTTTCGCCCTGATCATTGCCGTAATTCAAGGTCAAGGTTGGAACCTCGAGATTTTCGCGTTTTTGCAGCAGGTCTATCAGGTCCTTGTCGATAGGCCCGACGATAAAATCAGCGCCATTCTGGATAGCCTGCTCATACTGCAGGTTGAACTCCGCGGGATTGTTGCTGGCATCGATAATCTCGACGTCGGCGATCTGTTCGGGATCCTTGTAATAGGCGTAGAGAAATCCATTCTGGATCGCTTCCGAAACTTTTTCGAGGCGCCCCGAGAAAGGCAGCAGCAGCGCAATGCGTGTGGGTTTAATGTAAATCCGTCTACTTTCTTCAAGCAGGTTAATCGCGTATCTCGGTGCCGCCGGGTGGTCACCGTATAGTTGGTACCACTGATCGATCCAGGGTTCCATCTTGTCCGGTAGCATGTTTGAGCGACGCGCGATCAGATTCAGTTCCAGCCATCCGCGCAGCTCGGCGGGTTGTGGTTCGGCGAGTGTGCGAATCATCGCTGATTCGGAGATACGGTTAAGTGCATCCCATACGAAATCATGATTTTCTTCTATTTCCTGCGGTGTGTTCAGGAAATTGCTGATTTGCATTCGCAATTTGGCGCTTTCCAGGGGTTTTCCGATTGCGAGTACCCCGCGCGAGCGAATCCTGAGTGCCAGCGCCTTGTAACGGAAGTCACTCAGATCCTCGATCTCTGGTAACGCCAGTAAACTCTGATAAATTTTACCTTGTCCGAGATACCCGCCTGCCCGGATCGTCTCCCGGTAGTTCAGGTCCTGCGGCAAGATGTCCTGCTCCCGCAGCGCCTCGAAATAGGGATCAATTTCATCGTAAAAACCACCCTCGAAATACATCAGCGCAACCTTGAGCAGGTAAGTCGAGCGCTCCGGCTGAATGCTGGACTGCGCCAGTTTGTCATACAGCACCGCGGCCTCGAGCCATAGTTTATCAACCTCGTACTGGAAAGCCCGAATGAGATCTTCTTCGGTGGGTGTCAAAATCGAGTCGGCCGAATCCCCGTAAAGCGAGGTTGAGTCGGTGCCATCGGGAGCCGTTCGCGGTCCTGTCTGGCAGGCAGCGAGTCCCAGGCTTAACGCCAGTAGCAGCAGGATTGAACGAGAGTGTCTCATTAATGGATCGAGTAGAAACGGGGGTCAGACGATTTTCGTAACAGCCTGATAGTGTACACTCTTTTGCATGACCGGCGTACTCTATATTGTCGCAACCCCGATTGGAAATCTGGATGATATTAGCCTGCGCGCAATCGCAACGCTTAACGCGGTGGACCTGATTGCTGCCGAGGATACCCGCCACAGCAGGTACCTGCTGAACCACCATGGTATTACTACCCGCATGATTTCGTGCCACGAACATAATGAAGCTTCACGTAGCGAGGTGCTACTTAAAAAGCTGTTGGCCGGGAGTAATGTTGCATTGATATCGGATGCGGGAACACCCCTTATTTCGGACCCCGGGTATCGGCTGGTGCGCGCGGCGCTGCAGGCGGGTATCCGGGTCTCACCGATTCCGGGTGCCAACAGTGCGATTGCGGCCCTGAGCGCTGCCGGCCTGCCGACCGAAAATTTTTATTTTTGTGGTTTTTTATCCTCACGTACCAAACAACGGGGTCTTCAACTTGAGAAGTTACGTCATTTACAGGCCACCCTGGTCTTGTTCGAGTCGAGCCATCGTATCAAGGGCATGTTGCGGCAACTGGTCGAGCTGTTCCCGGAAAAACAGTGTGTCATAGCCAAGGAACTCACCAAGGTTCATGAAAAATTCATGCACGGTGAGG
>CALZHS010000040.1 GCA_945787265.1 uncultured Gammaproteobacteria bacterium
ATGCGCACTGAGTTCACCTCGCCGGTAGCGGCGCTCGTAATTCCCCGAGGTAAACAGATTGTGCCGGCCCTCGATTTCCAGGCTTGCGACAATTCCCGGGGCGAATGGATTGCGAATGCCGATTCGCCAGGGGCGACCAAAGCGGTTCCCCGCGAGCGCCATGTCACCGCCGGCGTTTATGATGTAATCATCGATTCCATTTTGGTCGAGGAAACTACGGATTAGACCCAGCGCGTAGCCCTTGGCGATTCCACCGAGGTCTATACGCAGGTGAGGATTAGTGCTGATGGCTGAATTGCCGACGATTGTCAAATCGCCCATACCCGGAATGTCGCGCCTGATCTCGGCGACTTTTTCCAGGTCGGCTGCACTGCCGTGAAATCCATATGCCGCTATGAGCTTGCCGAGCGCGGGATTAAACAGGCCGCCGCTAGCATCGTAATAGTCCCGGCTCAGTTCTAACAGCGGGGCCAGGCTCGCGGGCACCTCGGCCCTCGAATTCTGCTCCAGCGACGTATTGAAGCGTGTCAGATCACTGTCCTCCCAGGCGTGCCACTGCTGGTTCTGCGCGTGGAGTCGTCGCTCTATCTCGGTGAGTAAATGCTCGGCATGTTTCAGATCTTCGGTGATCATCGTAATTTTGATGATGGTACCGAACTCGAGCAAATGCTGTTCGACCAGGTGCTGTCGGGGTTCGCATCCACTTAGGTTGAAGACGATTAAGAACAGGCAGCCTAGACTGAAAGGCGTTGCTCTATGCACTCGAAGAGTTCTGCGCTGATGTTAATGTTGAAATCCTGGTCCAGCTCGCGGATGCAGGTAGGGCTGGTAACGTTGATTTCGGTAATGTAATCACCGATGACGTCGATCCCTACAAACAGCAGGCCGCGCCTGCGTAACTCGTCACCGATCTGATCGCACAGCCACTGATCGCGTTCGCTCAAAGGCTGTCCGCGAGTGCTGGCCCCGGCCGCAATATTTCCGCGATGCTCGCCGGCAGCCGGCACGCGTGCCAGCGCGTAAGGTATGGCAACGCCATCGACCAGCAGTATGCGTTTGTCACCGTCCCTGATTTCGGGAATATAAAGCTGCACCATGGTTTGCGAGCGGCCATGTTTTGACACTGCCTCGATGATTGCGTTGGTATTTGGATCGCCGGCCTGTACTCGAAATATCGACTGGCCGCCCATGCCATCCAGCGGTTTGATAATAATATCCCGGTGTTGCTCGATAAAGCCCTTGAGAATCTCGGGATTACGACTGACCAGGGTGTCGACGCAGCATTGGGGGAAGACGCGGGTAAACAGTTTTTCGTTACAGTCACGCAGGCTTGCAGGCTTGTTGACCACGAGCACACCGTTTTCCTCCGCCTGTTCGAGAATATAGGTGCCATAAATATACTCCAGATCGAAGGGAGGGTCCTTGCGCATCAGGATAACATCGAGCTCGTCCAGTCGGCAGCTGCCGGCCTCGCCATAATCGAACCAGTGCTGGTTGTCATCGTAAAGCCTGAGCGTCTGGTAAAGCCCCCGGGCGATATCATTATCCATGAACAAATCGCTGAGTACAAAATAGAATATCTGCCAGCCGCGTGCCTGCGCCTCAAGCAACATGGCGAAGCTTGAATCCTTCCAGGGTTTGATGGATTCAATCGGATCCATCACGATTCCAAGCTTGTGACCTTTAGGCATGGGAGAGAATATTTATGTGTCTAGAGAGTTCGGGTGTGCTCCGGGGAATTCTACTGAACTAAACCGCCCAGGGACATCAATATATTGCGTTTTCGTAACCTGCATCCGTGCTAATGCGGCTTGTTAAAACCCCATTATTGAACTACTTTTGAGGGTAATGGAATTTTTGAAAATAGCCAGTGAATATCTGCTCAAAATCGTAGAAATTACATCATATAGTCTAATTAAATCACTGGTTTAACATAGAAATATCCATATAATCTTGTCCTGATAATGTGGGGAAACTCCACTTATAATCCCTGGGGGTTACGTGAACACCGAGTCTCAGACAGCAGATGGAGCGCAGCAATCGGTCAATCTTAATGTAAAAGTGATGGTAATTGACGATAGCAAAACCATCCGACGCAGCGCTGAAACCCTGTTGAAAAAAGTGGGTTGCGAGGTCGTTACCGCTATCGATGGCTTCGAGGCGCTGGCCAAAATAACCGAGCACAAGCCGGACATTATCTTCGTTGACATTATGATGCCGCGTCTGGACGGCTACCAGACCTGCGCGCTGATAAAAAATAATCAAACCTTTAAGGCAACCCCGGTCATCATGCTGTCCAGCAAGGATAGTATTTTTGATCGTGCACGCGGGCGCATAGTCGGTTCAGAAAAATACTTAACCAAACCCTTTTCCAAGGAAGATCTGATCAATGCGATAACCACGCATGTCGGGTAAATGGAAACGGTCAACGGAGCTTGAGGTAAGTTTAGAATGACGCATGTTTTAATAATTGATGATTCCCCGACGGAGGTTCACGTTTTCAAAAGCATGCTTATGAATAATAATATTGAAGTTTCGGTTGCCAAGAATGGCGAAGAGGGCATCGAGAAAGCGATTGAGATCAAACCCGATTGCATCTTAATGGATGTGGTCATGCCGGGTAAGAATGGTTTTCAGGCAACTCGCGACCTAAGCCGCAATCCTGCAACTTCGACAATTCCGGTGATCATAATAACCACCAAGGATCAGGAAACCGACAAGATCTGGGGCATGCGCCAGGGTGCCAGGGATTACATCGTCAAGCCGGCGGAGGAGCGGGACCTGATCGAACGTATTAACAAGGTTCTGGGTTTCGATCGCGGCTACGAAGACTGACCGAGACCTTGAACTGATGCCCATTACCTCACCCTTCGAAATACTGAAAGAACTTGATTCGCGTTGTCGCAAAAACTCCGCTGGTTTGCCCGTGGCCAGGACGGTTGTCGATGACTGGATCGGCATCGGGTTCCTGATACGGGATGTACCTCTGCTGGCAAAGATGGATGACGTTAGTGAAATCTTGCCCCCGCCGGAAACGATCCGGGTGCCCGGGGTAACGCACTGGGTCAAGGGCCTGGCAAACGTTCGTGGTAACTTGATACCGGTACTCGATATGAATGGATTTCTTTATGGTGAACCCACCAAAATCCGCAAGGAAAGCAGGATTCTGGTGATCAATAAGGCGGGCGTGGTAGCGGGATTGCTGGTAGATGAGGTTTTTGGACTGCGACGATTCAAACCTGAAGAACACATGCAGGAAGTCATGCAGGACGCGGGTACGATTGGCGCCTTTTTGTCGGGAATTTTTGTGGATCAGGTGCGCCGCTGGAATGTGTTCAGTGTCAAGAAACTAACCCGGGCTGAACATTTTCTGCGCGTTGTTTAGCAGGTTTATTGAGGTTTCGAGGAAACAATAGCAGTGTTCAATAGAATAAAACACTTTTTCCCGGGAGGTAAATCGGGTCCTGTTACGACCACGATGCGTCAGGGCGGCTCTTTCAATAAGAAAGCCTTCGCCGTTGGTGCTTTGCTGATTATCTCGGTGCTGGCGATGGTCGCAATGTTCAGTATTGAAAGCAGGCAGGCGCGCAAGAATAAACTCTACACCACGATCGCCTCGGAACAGCAGGTTATATCCCAGCAAATTGCGGTTAATGCACTGGAAGCGGCCGCGGGTCAGCAACAGGCATTCGATCGGCTGGGGGAGAACCAGAATCGTTATCTTAATACGCTGGATAGATTCAACAATGGAGATTTAACGCAGTCTTTGCCGCCCTTACCGGAAGAATTTTCGGTTGAATTCTCGAATTTGAAATCGGTCTGGAGTGATTATGACAAGCACATCGCTACCGTGGTAGCGGCCAAATCGTCGATTGCGACGGTTAGTGATTATGTCACGCAGATCAATGAATCCCTGCCGGAGCTTATGTTGCTGTCTGACCGCGTCGTGGATGAGCTGGTGAAATCAGGTGCGCCGCGCAGGAGTATCGCAGTCGCCGCACGCCAGGTCACTCTGATACGTGGCATCGAACACAGTCTCAACCAGATACTGAACGATGGGGAAGTGGTAATGGCAGCAGCGGATCGCTTCTCTGCGGATGCTGCCCTGATAGAAGCCCAATTGCTGGCGATGCTTGAGGGAGATGCCTCGCAGGGAATCAGCAAGTTCACCGGACCAACCGTGATCGGTAACCTGTTGCAGTTTGCCGATCTTTACTCGGTGGTCAGGAAGAATGTGCGCGAGATACTCGATAATTCGGCACAGATTTTCAAGGTGCACGAAGCAGCGTTGAAAATCGATGAATTGAGCCCGTTGCTGCTGTCCGCCTCGGGCGATCTGATCCAGGTTCTCGAGCGCAGCGGTGAAGCCGGGAGAATCTATATCCTGTTCGGCTATGTGCTGGGTCTGTTTGCGGTTTTTCTGTTGCTGTTACTGATCGTGATTATTGCGCGTGGATCGCAGGCCGGCCTCGCGGAATCCCGGGAGCAGAACGAAAAAAACCAGCGCGCAATTCTGCGACTGCTTGATGAAATGACTAACCTTGCCGACGGCGACCTGTCGACGCATACAACCGTAACCGAAGATATTACCGGCGCCATCGCAGACTCTGTCAATTACTCCATAGACGCGCTGCGCGACCTGGTCGGTACCATTAACAATACCGCAAACCAGGTACGGACCGCGGTTCGCAATACCCAGAATATGACAGGAGAGCTTGCCGAGGCGAGTGAAGCCCAGGCGCAGCAGATAACCACCGCCAGTAACGCCATTACCGAAATATCAAAGTCGATGTCGCAGGTGTCAGAGCGCGCATCTGATTCGGCCGAAGTGGCGCGCAAGTCTGTCAGTATCGCGCACAAGGGAAGCGAGACGGTGCGGCAGACTATCGACGGTATGGAGACCATACGTGAGCAGATACAGGAAACCTCCAAGCGCATCAAGCGACTGGGCGAGTCGTCACAGGAAATCGGCGATATCGTAAATCTGATTACGGAGATATCCGATCAGACCAACATTCTTGCTCTAAATGCTGCGATCCAGGCTTCGATGGCGGGCGAGGCGGGTCGCGGATTTGCGGTTGTGGCGGATGAAGTGCAGAGACTTGCAGAACGTACCGGCGATGCCACCAAGCAAATCGAGGCCCTGGTGAAAACGATTCAGGCGGATACCAACGAGGCGACGGTTTCGATGGAGCAAAGTACGTCCAACGTCGTTAAAGGAGCCAGCCTGACCGAGAACGCGGGCGACGCGCTGGATCGTATCGAACAGGTGTCGATGAACCTGGCGCAGCGAATCCTGGAGATATCCGATTCAACGCGTGACCAGGCCCAGCAGAGCGTGAAAATTGCCGAAACCATGGACGTGATACAGGAAATAACGGCCAAGACCTCGGAAGGCTCGAACAAGGCTTCAAACTCGATTGGCGAACTCTCCGCCATGGTCAAGGAAATGCAGACTTCGGTTGCCGGTTTCAAGCTTCCCGGCGTCGATCCGCTTGACAGCACCATTGTGCACGATCCCGATGATTTAGCTGCATTGGGATTACAGCTCGAGCCTGACGAATAGACGATTCGATGAGCTCCGCGGAAAATTCGATTAAACACAGTGCGCTTGGATGGGTTAAAAAATCCATCGATGACAACCTGTCTGATATCAAGACTGATCTGAAGCTTTATATCGAAGAAGATGACATTAACTCGCTGTCGCGCGTCAGGGAAAGGTTAGACCTTATCCAGGGCGTACTGGTGATGATCGAGCAATATGGCGCCGCGATGCTGACCGAGGAAATGGTTTCGCTGGCAGATTTTATTACCGACAATAAGCAGGCAAAAGGTGAACAGGCTCTCGAGGTAATGCTGCGGGCGGTGCTGCAGCTACCCGATTACCTCGAACATATTCAGTCGGGACATCGCGATATTCCGATCGCAATCTTGCCGATTCTAAATGATATACGTGCAGTCAGAGACCAGGATTTATTTTCCGAGAAGCTGCTGTTTTTACCCGATCTTTCCATGCATCAGGAAGGGGTCGAAGTTGAATCAATCGATGACGGCGGCAACCAGGCATCCAAATTACTGGTAAAGAAGTTGCGGCCCGCGTATCAACTGGCGCTGTTGAATATTATCAAGGACCAGTCGGTCGAGGAGAGCCTGAAGCGCCTGGAAAAAATATGCGAAACCCTCGAAGAGCGCTCTTCTTCGGAACAGATAGCCCGTATCTGGTGGATAGTGGGAGCGCTTATCGAATCTGTTTCACGCCAGCAGCTTGAACTCGGAGTATCGATAAAGAACCTGCTGGGTAAGGTCGATGCCCTGTTCAGGGTAATCCTGATCATTGGTGAGCGCGGTTTACTGCAGCGCCAGCCGATCGAGTTGATCAAGAATTTTTTGTTTTATATAGCCCAGCCCGAGTGTGACGGACCAAAGGCGAAAGCGATAAAGACAGCCTATCGGCTTGAGCAGTTTCTACCATCCGAATCGACGCGCAGCGAGGTGCTGAGTAATATAGCCGGCCCCAACCAGGCGCTGTTGAAAACGGTTGCTGAGGCGGTCAAAGCCGATATCGAGATAGTAAAATCGACGCTCGAAGTGTATGTCAACGGTGACCTGTCGGAAGTTGACGTGTTGAAAGATCTACCCCAGGAAATGCATGTCATTTCCGATACGCTGGCGATGATTGGATTGGGTTCGCAACGAAAACTGATCGAAACACAGATTGATGTCGTCAAGGATATCCTGGCTGGAAACAGGATCGCCGATGAAGAACGACTGCTGTCGATGGCCGCAGAACTTTTACAGGTTGAGCAGGCCCTCGAGCAAATGCAAAAACGCCAGCCAGTTGGTGAGGAGCAACCCAGGTCAGAAGGCGATGCCTCGAGAGACTACGAGCTTGATAGCGTATTAACGGCGGTTGTCACCGCGACCCTTGACGACATTCAGAAAACCAAAAACGCGATTCTTGATTTTATCAAGGATCCCAGTCGCAGCGAAAATATCGATCTGTGTATGGCCCTGATGGAAGAGTCTCGCGGGGCACTGACGCTAATGAACCAGCAGCGTGCGGTCGCGGTGATTGACGGTCTGCTGGCTTATCTCAAGGGCTACGACATTGTCGAGTTCATGGAGGCCAGTCGCCTGGACGCGCTGTCGCAGGTCGTGGTTAGCCTCGAGTACTATCTCGAGGCGCTGGGTGAACACCGTAGTGACGCCACTAATATTCTCGACTTTGCCGATGTGCAACTGCAGGAGTTGTTGTCCGGGGTTCATATCCGGGCCGAGGGTGAAACCAGCCAGGAACTGCTTGTTGTTACTGACGAAGCCACGGACGAGGCCGCTATCGAGGAAATGCCGCTGCCGTTTGCCGATGCTAACGAGGCCATCGAAGCTGCCCAGGGTGCGGCTGAAGCGGAAGCCCCGGTCGCGCCGGTCGAGACTATCGAGCCCGGCGATGAATCACCCGTTATCAGCGATTCTGAGATTGCAGCAGAATCGATCGATGCCGGAACGAGTGGTGTCCCTGATCAGACGGAAAGCGGTTCAACGGAAGTCAAGGAGGCCGCGGTTGAGGCAGTCGCCGTACAGCCTGAACAGCGTCTTGAAGTCGAGCCTGTCGTTGACGACCTGGATGTGCTTAAGCAGGGTAGTGACCCGGAAATTCTCGAGATTTACCTGGAGGAAGCCGAGGAAGAAGCGGACAACATCGCGCGCCTGCAACGGGATTGGCTGTTGCATCCGGAAGACGAAAACGCGGTAAAAAACATTCGCCGCGCTTTCCATACGATAAAAGGCAGTGGACGCCTGGTCGGTGCAATGAAGCTGGGAGAGTTTGCCTGGGACTATGAACAACTTTTGAATCGGATTATCGACAAAACGATTCCTCCGGCCAAACAGTCGATCGAGGCGGTCGGCAAGGCAGCCGGGGCATTGAAGCAACTGGTGCATGAACTCAAGACCTCGGAATCTCCCACGGTTGATATCGGATACATGAGAGGTCTGGCACGGGCGTTGGCGGAGTTCAAGGCGGAACAGCTGCTGATTGATCACACCCAGACCGACACTGCTATCGAATCGCCCTATGACCGGATCACTGATGGTGATGAAACCGAGTGGCGGGGAATAGACCTGGGTTCAACCACGCAGGTTATTCCACCGGACAGATTGAATGACATGATTCTCGAGCAAATCGAACCCGATACCATGCAGGTTGACCCGACGAGCTTCGAGGTCGATGGTGAAAAAGTTCGGGACGAGGGCGAAGAGTTCCCGGAATTTGATGAAGATTCTGACCTCGACGATACGCAACTGGTGCATAAAAGGTCAATCCTGGACGAGGTTAACGCGATGAAGGCCACGGCAGGGTCTGTATCATCGGACTCCGGCGAGGACTACCGGCAGGCAATCGATTACGGCAGTCAGGTCGCCGTCCAGGCCGGCGGCGAAGCGGCCGAGATAGAGGTACTGGAGCTAGATGACGTCGAGCCTGTTTCCACGGAAGCCATAAGGATCGAAGCCATTGGCGAAGATTTTCTGGGCGATGATTTCGATGATGAGTTTGACGGTCAGGTTGTGCAGGATGCTTCGATCCCGGGAGAAGCTGTCGCGATAGACGACGCTAGCGATGCGCCAGGCGCGGAATACCGCGAAGACGAAAATGATCAGCTAGATAGCGAGGCTGTTACCGCTCAAGTAACAGGCCGGGTTGCAGACGCACCTGAAGAATCGATCGATGCGTCGGCCGAGGCAGAAGAGGTAGTTCTCGAGTCGCTCGAGGCGCGGGAAATTGAAATCGAATCGGTCGAGTTGGAGGCGATAGATCTGGAGTCGCCCGCGCGACGCAGAGCCCGAACAAGAGCTGGTCCAGGACACCGCAGAGTCTGAACAGGAAGTGGCCCGGGATAATGTGGAGCCCGAACAAGATCCAGGGCAGCTAGCCGTCGCAGAAATCGAAAGCCCGGATACCCTGGAAGCTGAACAGGAGGCCCCCCCTGACCCTTTCGTCGAAACGACAGGGAGCCAAATGCCTGGAGAAGAGGCAGGGACGATCGAGCCCGAAGACCAAGAGGCGCCAGAACCAACCGGCCTGTCGTTCGACCCGGAACTTCTGATCATTTACCAACAAGAGGTAGAACAGCACCTCGGCATAGTAAGTTTCGCCCTTGACCATGCCGAACAGCTCCACGAGCTAGTCCCCGGCGAAGAAATATATCGAGCACTGCACACAATTCACGGTGCCTCGCGTACCGCGGACATAGGCACGATCGGCGAGCTCGCGGGCCTGATGGAAAAACCACTGAAATTGGCCATCTCTCAGAAAATGGCACTCGATGATGAAATTGTGGCCCTCTACCGTCAAGGTCAGCTTGCGCTCTCTCGCATGACCCGGGAATTGGTCGACAGCCGGCAACTGCCGGATATTCCCGAAGATCTCGAGATCAGTTTCAAGGCACTGGCAGAGGATTTTGAAGAACATACGGTCGAAATTCCGGAAGACGAGGGCAAACCAGCCGGTAACTTCATCGATACCTTGACGATGATGGGCGACGAGGTGAACAGGGAGCATGATCACGAATTACTGGCCATTTTCGTCGACGAAGCGAATGAATTGCTGGAAATGAGTGACAATACTTTGCACCAGTGGTCACAGCAGAAAGCTGATGAGCCGGGTGCCCAGGACTACAGCGCGGTGATGGAGCTGCAACGGTACCTGCATACACTCAAGGGCGGCGCCCGTATGGCCGAGCTCGAGGAAATCAGCGACCTTTCGCACGAGATGGAATCGATGTTCATCGCGGTTATCGATGGACGGGTCGAGAAAAACGATAATTTGATCGAGCT